>JAUWNA010000405.1 GCA_030612905.1 Promethearchaeota archaeon | reverse complement strand
TATGAAATGTGATTAATAATTAAAAAATATAAACTTTATGTAAAACCAAAAATAAGCTAAAATATAGTTCAATTATCGTAAAATAATGAAATATGAGTAAATTTTAATGGATTACTATGTCTGAAAATATTATATATCTCGACGCAAAAACACTTGAAAGTTTCATGAGAGATGTTTTTATTGGGCTTGGGGTTCCTAAAGACGACGCCCACATTATCGCTGAAGTTTTAATTGCTTCTGACATTAGAGGAATTGATACCCATGGAATACAACGATGTAAAATGTATTTCGATCGTATCAAAGCTGGTATGTACGAAGTAATTACAAAGATTGATGTCGTTAAGGATGGTCCAACTACGGCTCTTTGGGACGGAAATTGCGGAATGGGGCATGTTATTGCTTATAAGGCAATGAAAACTGCGATTGAAAAAGCGAAAAAGTATGGCCTTGGTTCTGTTGCTGTTCGAAATTCGACCCACTTTGGAATTGCAGGTTATTATTCTCTCATGGCTACAAAGGAAGGGATGATTGGTTTCGCAGTTACTAACGCTCGACCTTCCATGCCCCCTACTTTTGGAGTTGAGCCAATGTTAGGAACAAATCCGTTAACAGTAGGCGCTCCAACTGACGAAGAATTCCCCTTCTTAATTGATTGTGCCACTACCATCGTTCAAAGGGGTAAAGTAGAATTATATAATAGAATAAATAAACCTTTACCGGATGGGGTGGTAATTACAGACGATGGCAAAACAGAAACTGATCCTGCCAAAATATTAGAGGGTATGGCTAAAGGGAAAGCTGCATTGTTACCTTTAGGTGGTAAAGGAGAAGGGACTTCAGGTTATAAAGGTTATGGTTATGCAACCTTAGTTGAAATCTTATCTGCGGCTTTACAAGATGGAATATATCTTAAAGATACAATAGGAATCGTTGAAAACGGCCAAAAACGCTTAAAAGTGGGACATTTCTTTTTAGCAATTAATATTGAAAGCTTCCTATCAATTGGTTCTTTTAATAAAACAGCCGGAAATATCATGAGGGGATTGAGGGAGTCAAAAAAAGCCCCAGGCGAGGAAAAAATTTACACGGCGGGAGAGAAGGAATTTATTGCCGAACAAGAAAGATTAAAAACGGGAATTCCGATTAACAAAAGTTTACAAGAAGATATTAAAATTATGCGAAAGGAACTTCATCTGGATAAATACGAATTTAATTTTTAAAAAAGCATCTTTTTTTCTATAAATTTCTAACTCTTTTTTTATAAAATTATCAAAAAAATCGTTAAAAATTATTAAGATTAGAGTTACACGAACTTTCAACTTATATTCAATATGATTTTAATTAAATAGAAGTAATTCTAGTAAAATTCTATTCCATTCAAGATGGTCTATATGACAAGTACAAAAAGTGAAGTAGTACCCTTATCTAAAGATATTATTTACATAGATTTTAAGACTCTCAAGAATTTTATTAGAGATGTGTTCGTTGGTCTTAAAGTAAGTAAAGTTGATTCTGAAATAATTGCAGATGTATTAATTACATCCGATTTAAGAGGAATAGATTCGCATGGTATTCAGAGATGTAAGATGTATTACGATAGGATTAAAGAAGGAATTTATAACACAAAAACAAAGATAAAAATCGTTAAAAAAGGTCCTACAACTGCGGTTATTGATGGTGGATGTGGATTAGGGCCGGTTATAGGTTATAAAGCTATGAAATTAGCGATTCAAAAAGCCAAAAAGTATGGACTCGGAGCTGTTGCAGTTAGGAATTCTACGCATTTTGGAATTGCAGGATATTACTCTCTCATGGCTATAAAAGAAGGGATGATAGGGATTACAACCACTAACGCTCGACCAGCTATCCCTCCAACATTTGGTGTAGAACCAATGTTAGGTACAAATCCATTGACCGCGGGAGCACCAACAGACGAAGAGTTTCCTTTTATGATTGATTGTGCTACCTCTATTATTCAAAGGGGTAAGATAGAAGTTTATAATAGAGTGCAAAAACCGCTACCTGAAGGAGTAATCATAACCAAGGATGGAAGAACGCAAATCGATCCTCAAGAAACATTAAAAAATTTAGAAGATAGTACTGCAGCTCTTTTACCGCTAGGGGGTGAAGGCGAAAATACATCAGGTTATAAGGGTTTTGGGTATGCTACACTTGTAGAAATTTTATCATCAGCATTACAAAATGGAGTATTCCTTAAAGATACAGCAGGAGTTATCGAGGAAGACCAACAACGCTTAAAAGTTGGACACTTCTTTTTAGCAATAAATGTAAACCACTTTACACCTTTGAAAATGTTTAAACGAACTACTGGGACAATTATGAGAACTCTTAGAAACTCTGAGAAAGCACCTGGTAAAAATCGAATATATACTGCTGGAGAAAAAGAATATTATTCTGAAAAAGTAAGAAAAAAACAAGGAATTCCAATTAACAAAAGTTTACAAGAAGATATTAAAACAATGCAAAAAGAACTGAGTTTATTTAGCTATAATTTTCCATTTTAGATTAAAAAAAAATTCCATCTGTCCGACCTTCTAAAGGTTCAGAATGGATTATAATTTCTGTTAGATTTTCAATTTTTAGAGTTTCTTCTATTTGTTGCTCTAAATTTGAAACTATATTATGAACTCTCGAAATGTTTAAGGTTCCATCAAAGAAAACATGGAGTTCTAGTGCAAAAAAATCAGTTGCTGCCCAAAATTCTAAACCATGATATCCTTTAACTTCTGGGTTACTTTTTAATAAACTTTCTAGAGTAATCTGGATTTCTTTTTTCTTCTGAGGGTCAATAAAAGTACAGACTAAGTTATCAGCTACTAATTTTTGTATCTTAGTATCTGATTCTATATGAGTAATTATTCGCGATATAGACGGAACTTGTTCCTTTAGTTGATTTTCAAACATATTACTTAATTCGTGAGCTTCTTCTA
>JAUWNA010000386.1 GCA_030612905.1 Promethearchaeota archaeon | reverse complement strand
GCTTTAAGAACAAGAGTGACCATTGCTGCCACTGATTCTGGGTCAACCCAACCTGGTAATGCACTGCCTTTTATTAACCCAAATTTCTCAATTATCGCAGCGCCATGTACGCCCTTTATCGCTTTAAGACTTTCCAAGATTTCCTTAATCCGTTCTTCACTCATTTAATTCACTTCAGTTTATTAATTCAGAATTATTAGAATAATCTTATTAGTGATATTGATTATTTTAAATTTCCCTTCACTTATAAATTCCTTAAAATATTTAAATTACTGTAAATTTACACACTCTCATTTTATATTAGTATAAATGTTTATTAAAATACATAGAAAGTAGTCCCAAATGCCGTATTGGTTGATGGGATAGAGGGTATAGGGTTATATCCCTATTCTATTGCTGTTTCGTAGTTATATATTTTAATAGAATAAAATTTTAATTCCGTGGAGAGGAATTAAGAATAACTTTGATATTTAAGATTTAACATTAGTATAAAAATTTTGGAATTAGAAAAAAAAAGTTAAGAGGAATAAGATTTAGAAATTATAATTTTATTATTTTTCCCCGCTTATCAAGTAATAATGCAATGAGCGTCATAACAATAACCATTACCGTGAAAATTAGAAAATCCATATCTAAACCAATTAGATCACTTATTATGAATTCCAGTACAACTGCAATAATATAAATTATAAATGGAGATTTTCCGTAACTATCTAGAATGAATATTGGTTTCTGGACCTTCTTATCAATACCAATAAAAAGAAACGATATTAAGATTGAGCCACCCAAACTAATTAAAATATAAGTTAATGTTACTTGGCGTTTATTTGGATACCATCCAGGTAATAACCAAAGTAATAGACCGCCCACAAGAGCAGTAATCCCTACAATTAAGTATATTTGATATTTCTTTTTATCAGCATATTCTTCACTTATAAACAATACTTCACCTAAACAGGTTGCGTAAATCATAATAACAGAAAATCCAAATATCGTACCAAAAATGCCACCGTGAATAGATGCAATAGCGTACTCTCGCCATCCACCATAAAGAAGCATAATTTGATAGAATATTAATAACGCCGTAGCAACGATAGCACGTCCCTTTAGTTTCAACCATAGAAATGGTATTGTTATTAAACCTACTAGCCCTAGCGTTGGTAAAACATCCCAAATAATAATACCTTCACTTGTTATAAATTCACCGTGGTCGATTAGAATTACAAGTAACCCCAGAGCCAAGATTATCCCATAACGAATAATCATGTGTTTGACTGCCTTATTTACGCCATCTCTTTCTTTTCTGTGTAAAAAGGACAATGGCATGAGTAAACCCATTATAAAAATAAAAGCAGGAGCACCAATATCATAAAAATTCATAAACTCAACTGTTCTTTGATTCAGGGGGTGAGCTAAAAAGAATCGAGCCATTTCACTTCCAGTTCGAATAGCATAAGGTAGAAATTCAGTGATCACAAGTAGGATCATGATAAACCCTCGTGCATGATCGATCCAATAATATCTTTTTCTTTGCAGCTGATCTCCTTCAGTAATTAATTTCTCATCACTCATATTTGATCATGATTTATTATTTTGTATAAAAATTAATTAAGTAAATTATTTTAATAGATATTTACGGTTTTATTATATTTAAGTGTGTAAAATTTTATCTTTACTTTGAAGTTGACTTTTAAGTGTTTTAAATAATGGTAAATATTATTTATCGTCATTACAAAAAAGGCGATGACGGACAGCTAGCAGATCTATTCAATCGAGCTTTTCAAATGAATGGGGTGGGCATTGTTCGAACTTCTGAAGAATGGAATTGGAGATATGTCAAGTCACCCAATTTTGAGCCAGAGATGATTCAAATTGCTGAAGATGTTGAAAAAAATAAGATAGTGGGGGCAATTCACGTAAATTTAGTTGAAGACATCATTTTCAATTCTAAAAATTATATAATTGGAGATATCAACGATGTTTCATGCCATCCCGATTATACACGTAAAGGAATTGCTACTAATCTAATGGAAATGGCGATGGAATATATGAAAAAAAGAAATTGTGATCTTTCAATTTTAACAGCAGATTATAAGGGATTTGCTAGATTAAAGATTTACTTGAAATTCGGCTTCGTTGATGTTGATAGAGAACTTATGCTAATTAATTTTCCAAATTTGTTTAAATTGTTTAAAGATCTTAAAAAATTTGCGTCGCTATTTCCAATTTTTTTTGCGATTTCATATTTTCCACGCTTTATTTACAGAATCATTCTGAAGCTAAGCAAAAATTTTAACGATGTTTCTTACGAGATTGTTAATAATAAGCATTTTGAGTACATGAACGCTGCAAACAGAATTATTAAAATGTTTTATACTGGTGTTACGCCGTATGATAAAGACAAAATTACCTGGGCGCGAATTAATGTACCCGCAAAAAGACTCAAACCGACCTATATAATCATACGAAAAAAGGAAGAAATAATAGGTGGTGCCGCAATAACCCATAGAAATCTGCATTCATTTAAATACGATCTAAAAATTAGAATAGGGATTGTTCACGAAATATTTTTAGATAAAAGTCAATTTAAGAATAAGCGAGATTTGCATTTTGGATATATTTTTCTAATCGATAAGTTATTAAAAGCCGCTACTAGAAGGTATATCGGAGTCTTAGTTTCTAATTCTTGTTATAGTGACGTTGATTTAACTAAAGCATTAAAATCTATGGCGTTTTTAAAATTTGGATCAGGAACGATTATGATGAAGAAACTAAACGAAGAAATAAAGAGTTTAAAGCCAAAAAATCCAATATATTTACCCACATATATAACCTTCTCAACACCTTAAAGTATTTTTAAGTAGAATAAAGATGATTTAAACCCTTTTTTTTTAAATAAAAAATATTAATAAATAAACATTTTGGTAATATATGTTCAGACAAGCTATTAAATGGGTAAAAGCTAACCAAGATTTATTGATTAATATCAGCGATCAGATTTGGGAGTTCGCTGAGTTAGGTTTAAAAGAATTTAAATCGTCAAGATTATTAGCAAATACACTTGACGAAGCGGGTTTTACAGTAAAAATGGGAGTTGCAGACATGCCAACTGCTTTTTACGC
>JAUWNA010000217.1 GCA_030612905.1 Promethearchaeota archaeon | reverse complement strand
TCCACAAATTCAAGTCTATTAGTTTCATATAGATTCATATCGTTGAATACAAATCTTTTTTTGACGAAAGTTTTCTCTCTTACTTCGTTAAACAGTTTTACAGATAATGTATCAGCTTTTTCATAAATTTCAGCGTTGATATATTCAGTAAGTTGCTTAAACTCAATTTTTTTAACCTTCTTTATTGTTTGGTAACTGATTTGATTATCTCCGTTAAACGGGGAATAAATAAATCGATATACTAATTTTCTAAGAAATTTATTTTTTTGAAATAAATCATAAAGGATTGGAATTGATAAGAGTTCATTTTCAAAGAATGTTATGAGAGTGCCCTTTCTCTCTTTTAAATCTTTGATATTAATGAAAATAAGATTTTCTTCAAATATATTTAAACTTTTTCTAATATTTGTTAAGTCTATCTTATTCTCATAAAAAATAACGATGTTTTCTTCCAAATACTTTCACGTTCTTAAATATTCTAATTATTTTGCTTTAACTAAATTGTTTTGAATTTAATATACTCTGAATTAAAATTTGGAAATCACTTACGCACTTCTCTATTGAAAATTGTTTATTAATAGATGATATCTCATTTTTTGGAATGTGATACGGTTCGTCGATCATCTTTTCGATTGCGTTTTTCCATAGTTGTACATTAATTGGGATTATTTTCAAGAAACTTTTATTTTTAAAGTAAGCATTCGCACCACAATTTGGCGAGGATATTACTGGAGTTCCATTCGATATGCTCTCAATTATCACTCTTCCAAAAGCTTCGTTGAAAAAAGAAGGCACTAAAGTAATTTCTGAATTTTGGTATAGTTCATTTATTATATTTCCTGTTACTGGACCTACATTTATTATTTTTGATTCTGCTTCTTTAATTTTTTCTTTTCCTAAAAGGCTGCCAACAACAACGATTTTATACCCTTCAGGTAAGTAATTAGATAACCTTAAGATAAAGTCTAAACCTTTATGGGACGCTTCATAGCGAGGTATGATAAATAATAGTTGTTTTTTCTTTTTAATGATATTATCTTTAAATTCTCTCTCCCTAATAGGGGTAATATTAACAATCTTCAATTTTCTTGGATTAATTTGTGTTGACAAGAAAGACTTCATTAATTCCGTAGCAACCAGATTAACTGTTGCTTTATTGAATAAAAATATATTGATTTTACACGTTAAATACCTGATTTTATAACCTAAATTTGATATTTTGGCTTTAAAACCGTATTGCCACCCCTTTGGTCTGTTTCCTATTAATACTCTTAATGTTCTCCAGTAATCGATACAATCAAAACAAGCTCTTCTACTTTTCAAACCTTTACAAGCGTTTCCATATGCAATAATATCGACATATTTTGGGCAGATAAGGTGAGTATCTCTAATTATGTTAATTACAAGTATTTTCTTTATATTAGCAGCGATGATAGCAGCAAACGCTGGACTTGTTTGAGTTAAAATTATAAGAGGTTTAACTCTATTTATTGCCCTTATAATTATTGGGATATTTAGATATAATGTTAGGTTAAATGGATCGAATAATTTTTTAATAGATTTAATTGATAACCTTTCAACATGAGAATTTCTATCCCTATTTAAACCTTCAATTATATTTAAAAAGCTTTTAGCAGCGCCTCCTGTAGATTTTTCATCGTAATGAAAACTTACAGCAAGAATTTTAATCATTTTTTAATTAAAAGCTATTTATTATTGTTTGATAGTAATTTGAATTAGTATTTAATTAAGGTATAGTAATTGGAAATTGTTAAATATTATTAAAATGTGGATTTTATGTGATACGATATATTGTATTCATCTTTTTTGGAATTTGATTATTCTTAGCTGACCTTGTTATTAAAATCAAGCCCAAAAATTAATAATTAAGTTAATTAATGTTAGAATTTTAATTTGTATTATTATGGATGATTTGATACCTATAGATAAAGTATTAAAAATAAATCCTCGGGTTCAAGAGCTTGGAGAACAAGGATTTATGATCGATCCAGAAAAGATCGACGAGTATTTAGATGATTTTAAAAATCGAACAACAGCTTTACCAAACGAAAATTACTGGAAAGAAAAGCGAGCGTTAATTACGGGAATAAGTGGATTTGCAGGGAGTCATTTAGCAGAACAATTATTGGATTTAGGTTGTGAAGTTCATGGCACAATCCGTAGGCATGCTGTTCCTATGCATGAAAATATTGAACATTTAAGAGGAAAAATTAATCTTCTCGAAGCTGATATAACCAGCTCAGAAAGAATTAATAGTATGTTTGAAGAAATACAACCTAATGCTGGTTTTCATCTTGCCGCTGAATCTTTTGTTCCAACATCGTTTCGGGAACCTGTTAGAGTCACACATAATAACATAATAGGTACTATTAACCTTTTTGAAGCAGCTCGCAGATTCGATACCGATTTGGAAAGCGTTCAAGTTGCGTGTAGTAGCGAGCAATACGGGTTAGTAAACCCTAGTGAAGTTCCTGTAACTGAGGATTTAAAAAAAAATCCGTTTAGACCTAGAAGCGTCTATGGAATATCTAAATGCGCAACGGAACAAATAGCGTGGTTATATCATAACTCGTATGGCGTGCCGAGTATTATTTCGCGTGGTTTTAATCACGAAGGACCTAGGAGAGGGATTCAATTTGTTACTAGTGTAGTCCACAGACAAATAGTAGAAATATTACAAAATAAAAGGGATAAATTTGTTATTGGAAACCCTAACGCTATTAGGGATTTTACACACGTTAAAGATACCGTTAATGCTTACATTATCCTTAGCGAAAAAAAGAAATTTGGAGAACCATTTAATGTGTGTTCAGGAAAAGGAATAACAATCGCTGACTACGTTAAATTAGCGAAGAAAATCTACAATATCGACGCAGATGTGTTTATAGACCCTCAACGTATGCGACCTAGCGAAGTTCCCCTATTAATTGGCCGAAACGATAAGATATTTAACGAAACAGGCTGGAGACCTGTAAAATCAATCATTGACATAATAAAAGAAGGTGTTGAATACTTCCAATCTCATCCAGAAATGCTTGGAATCGAAGCCCATTAAATATTATCTAATTTTTTATCTACTCATATATTGAAGGTTTTACATTAATCATTTTTTTGCATCTTTCTTCAACAGTATTTAGAAATTACTGTTTTTAATTAATTAGAAAAAATAAGAAAATAAGATAAAATTATAAGTTCAATACATTTTTTTGAATTTTGATTAATTCCATTATACCCTTTTCTCCGACTTCGATTATTTCGTTTAATTTCTCCTTGTTAAACGGTAATCCTTCCGCAGTTCCTTGAATTTCGATCAATTCTAAATCTTCGTTCGCTACTAAGTTAAAGTCGACGTCGACGTTAGAGTCTTCTTCGTAATTTAGGTCTAAAAGAACTTTGTTGTTCTTAAGACCAAGCGATATGCCCGCAGTGACCTTGTAATCGGGAAACTCGTATATTCTTTGTTCGTTGTATAAGTAATTGATGGCGTCAAAAACGGCAACAAAAGCTCCTGTGATCGAGGCACATCTTGTCCCGCCATCGGCTTGTATGACATCGCAATCGATTCTAATCGTACGTTCGCCAATTTTGTCGTAATTGAACGCGGCTCTCATACTCCTCCCAATTAAACGCTGTATTTCGTGAGTCCTACCCTTTACCTTTCTCTCTCTTTCTCTTGAGTTTCTATTTTGAGTCGCTCTTGGCAACATGTTATATTCTGCGGTTATCCAACCTGTTCCTGTATCTACTAAAAACCTCGGAACATTTTCCAGAACGGAGGCAGTAACGATTACTTTTGTGTTTCCTTGAGTGATTAACACGGAACCTTCGGGGTATTTTAAAAAGTTCCGTTCGATAGTTGTTTTCCTAATTTCATCAAAAGTTCTTCCATCAAATCTTGCATTTCCCAGCATTTAGATTAAACCAGATTTTTCTCAATTGTATTATTTGATATATACTTAATGAAAAAAAAAAATGATTAAAATACTTTTAGAAAAGCAATGAGAAATAAACAATTGGTATTTTTATACGAATTTTATTTAAGAGGGTATGTTCCTAAGATTTTTTGCCAAATTACGCTTGATTTCATTTGCTCGAGAGCTTTTTTCGCTCTAGGATCGTTTTTATCTGCGTCAAAATCCATAAAAAAGATATATTCCCACCTTCCTTTTTTTCTTGGTCTAGACTCGATTTTTGACAAATTGATCTCAGCATCTGAAAATATTTTTAAAACCCAATATAGAGCTCCTGGTATGTGTTTAGTTACAAACACGATTGATGTTTTCATTTTTTCATTTTTTAATGGATTTTCTAGTTTAGAAATAATTAAAAATCTTGTAAAGTTAGAGGGGTCATCTTCTATATTCGAGTTCAGAACTTTCAAATCGTATATACTCGCAGCTAATTCAGTGCCAATCGCCGCATAAGAATTATCTGCTAATTCTTTAATTCTTCGCATAGCTTCGGCAGTTGAGCTGATATCCATTAAATTT
>JAUWNA010000238.1 GCA_030612905.1 Promethearchaeota archaeon | reverse complement strand
ATAAAGCGTGTTCCAAACTTGTTGCTCTTCCGTTTTATTGCCAATCCCTTTCCTGAGCTTAGAAAAAATAGCTCTTGCTTTCTTTCTTTTTAGAAATTTCATGTAATTCTTGATTACATTAATTCTAACTTTCTTGTATTCATCAGGTCTGAAATTTGCAAGTGAATAACTTAAATCGTCGTCTGCGACTGGGAAAAAGCTAACCTTTTTATCTTCTGGTTCTTCTGGATTTTCAAATAAACTAAATTCTAAATCTGAATCGTTAATACTCTCTAAAATTGGATAGAGTTCACCTGGAGAGATGCGAGTTTCTTCTTGAACTTGGGAAGCAATTTCTGATATACTAAAATGGAAATCTGGATATTTTTGTTCGTTTTCAATTCGGTATGAATACTCTTTTTTTAAAATATCTATAATTGAATTTTTTAAAGAAGTAGGGATTTCTTTTTTAGTGAAAAAAATCACGGTTTCTTTTTGTTTTTGCTCAAAAAGCGTCTCATCCTTTTGCTTCTTGCCATAATCTGTGGAAAGAGAAGTTAGAAATTGATCCGAAGCTTTACCATTATTGTTATTAGTGCCTAAATTAAGATGGCTGCTTTTCTTCTTAGTTGCAGTAGTATAGAGTCTTTCAGATAGATATTTTTTTGCTTTTTGTTGAGCGATTCCTTTTTTGTCGTAACTTTCTGTAACGGAGGTAAAATCTACCATCTTTACCACGGTCCCATATTTATCTTTCTTTTCAGTCAAAAGAATATCCATGTCAACTTCTGCCAAATTCTCAACTAACGAGTAAATCTCACGTTTTGGAAGTTTTGTAGCTCTTATTAACTCCCTCTCTAAAATTTCAAGAGGATAAGCTTTAGCTCTTCTTATGTATTCGCTTCTTATCAATTGATAGACGACGTCCATGCTTTTCTCTTCTTGATTAACAGTTTCTTTCTGTAGACGAATGAACATAGACGTTTCGTGTGGTTTTAAATAGTAAAATAACAATGTGCTTCCAAGGAAAATTATCATTATTAAAGAAACAATGTATTTATCAGCCATAAAGAACTGACCAAGAAGAGTAATTTCTTGATTTGGAATTTGAGTTTGTAAAGCAAAACGCGTTAGAGTTTGCGCAAAAACACACCCTAAAATTAATAAAATCAGCCCGTCTCTTTTAAATATAAGAAATTTCCATTCTAAAGAATGCCCCAATTTTCTCACAATTCTATATAAAAAGTACATTGAGAAGGCAAATTCAATAATGAGAATAACCCATATAGTTGAGCTTGTGTCCCCAACTGTAGCCTTTAGTGCGGTGATAGTGGCTGGGTTTAATACAAGAAACATAGTTAATTGAAATACTTGAAAGAAAAAGATGAATAAAACAATTAAAGAAAAAGTATAGTTGTCAAATAAACCGGCTCTTCTTGTTTCAGCTCGTCGTCTTGTGAAAACATACTCAAAAATGATAAACAATAGCGTTAATATTAAACTGAAATAAATTAAAGGCATAATTAATCGCATTTCTAAAACGTAAACACCTACCGCTTCAGCAGGAGCAAATGGCCCAAAAAAATCTAGCGATATGAAAACTAATAAACCTCGGTAATACAATGATACTACTACAAGCACCCCTAATATAAAATACGGAGCAACAAAAGCCAAAAATCCACGAAATGCTGAATATTTTGTTATGAGTCTGGCTTCTATTTTTGTAGCAATCTTTCTTGAATACATAAAAAACCTAATACTTAATAGAACAAGCCACACTGTTGATAACCCTAATAAATAGCTTATAAAGTTAAGGTTTATTGAATATATAAATAAAGAAACAAAATAGATACAAGTTATCATTACGATATATAAAACAACCTGTTTAATTGCTGTATACTCCTCAAAAATGAAAACTCTAAATTTATCGTTACTGTATAATAAAGACAAAGCAAGGAAAAAAATTACCAATGCATTACAAAAAACAAACGGGTTTCCAAAGGTAAGGATGTCAAGATAAAGTCCAGGAAAATTTATCCCAAATAAAAGTAATAACGAATATAAAACAAATATCACATATAATCCAAAGAATTTTCTCTCAAAACAGTACGATTTTTGAGGTTCCTTTCCCTCAATATATAATTCGTGAATAAAAATTTTTCGAATAATAAGTTGTAGAGTATCCTTTATTTTTGTAAAATATTTTTCTATAGGTTTCATTTTCAGACTATAGGTCAGAATATTGTAGAGATGTAATGATTATTTTTTTAAATGAATTAAATTAAATAAAACAAACCAAATTGCATATCAAATGTTATTTTATTGCTGAAAATTTTAAAAGGTTACAAAAATAATAATATAATATATATGGAAAATCAACCAGACAAAGAAGCTTTAATAAAGCTTGTTAAACAAGCTATTGAAATGTTGTGCGAAAAAAACATTTCCAGTGTAGTAATTTTATCTTCATATAAAGTAAATTCCGTTTTAAAAGATAATTTTGCGATAGATATTAGAGTAGATCGAATCGGACGAGTACTAAGCAATGTAGCGAAAAGAAATCAGCTAAAACGACTAAATACTAATATTCCGAAATATAAATTGCAAATTTCGAAAGTTTCCAGCCTTAAATATTTTTAAGTCTATCTAATAAAAATATTAAAGAAATAAAAAAGAATTCAAGAATCGCTATTTTTTAATATTACGGAAATCAGGAATTATCTTTTGTAATCTCTCAATAAAAGTTTCGAATTCGTCAAAGTTGTCTTTGAATGGTTCGAGTTCCGAGATTAATTTATCGTAGTTAGTAGATAGATTTGTTTCGAAAGGGTGGTTTATCGCACTTATCCCTTTCAACATCTCAATCGAGAGATTTTGGATTTGTTCTGTCAAACTTGAAATCTCTTTAGTTGAATTTTCAATTCTTTCTTTTACTTTCGCATCTACCATCGAAATCTCGTATAATTTATTAATAGTCTCGTTCAGATCTTTTTTAATCGACTTAGTGATATAATCGATACTCTGCTCTAAGTGTTTGTTTATTTCGCTCGTTAATATTTCTTTAATTTCGTTTGTATTAGCTTTCAAGTCTTCTTGTCCTGGAAGGCGCTTATTTACGTATCCTTCTACTTTTTCTTTATATTCGTTAATCCTTTCTTTAAATTTCGTTTCTATCCATTTTT
The DNA here is from genome assembly GCA_030612905.1 of Promethearchaeota archaeon. Lineage (GTDB taxonomy): Archaea > Asgardarchaeota > Lokiarchaeia > Sigyniarchaeales > SOKP01 > SOKP01. The sequence goes on along the minus strand of JAUWNA010000238.1, from coordinate 1,177 downwards.
CTACTCTTTCAAAGCCATTGTCTATTGTTAAATTCATATGTGCTAGCGAGTCACTAATTTTATTTAGACCTTTTAACGCACCATCGTTAAATTCAGACGACCAAGTCTCTAATTCCGATTTGTAATCATTTAAAACTAAGTTCGAAAAATTTTGTAATCCTTTTTTAAAACCATCTACAACTGGATTAATATCTTGGTATTCTAAATCGATTTCCATTTCCAATTGTTCCGTGGACATTGGAATTTCTTGAAGGTCGCGCGGAACTTGTTCTTTTAATTCTAATCTTTCCTTAATTATTATAGGATTTTTCATTTGTCCATATTCAACGAGCTTTTGGACCCAGTTATAAAAATCTAAAGAGTTTGGTACCTCTATTTCGTATTTAACTTTTATATAATCGCTCTTATCTCCTTTTGATTGATCCTTTAATCGAAAAACTTCTAAACCAAAATTATCTGATTTTTTCAGTTTAGAATGGTCGAAAACAATTCCAAATCCATATTGGAATTTTTCGTTCTGAAAATAAAGGTGATTTTTTTTATCAACATCAGAAAAGAAAAGCGTTTCAGCCTCAGGATGAGAGTGATACCATCCAACTACTGAAAGATTCTCGTTTGAAGCTTCATCTTGGATTTGGATAAGTGACTTGTGAATTTTTTCAGAAAAACCTAATTCTACTTCATCTCCATGTGTGATTGGAATAATCTTTGTTATGGTAATGTCATCATTATCAGGGTTCTTTTTTCCAATGCATAATCCAAGAACCTGTTCGTTATATTCTAGTACAACATTAGTAAACCTTAATACATGGGTAAACATATCCTTAAAAGGGGTCATTTTAATGAAAACGCTACCTTTCTCGCTAATTTCTCGATTGTTATCTGTCATCCTTATTAGTTACCTCCTTGTTCTAGCTTCTTAATTTTTAATAATAGTTGTTTTTTTTCAGATTCTAATTTATCAATTTTTTCTAAAATAGGAGCTTTCGTGCCCTCCAAAATCAAAACAGCGGCTTTTAAATTCGTTAAGAATTTATGCGACTTTTTAGTAAGGTTGTTAAGGTTATTTAGTATTGTATTGTGTTTCTTTGAGGTCACATCGTAAGTTTCTTTTTGCATTGCTTTTATCTTATCAAGAGTAGCACTTTTTACTGATTTTATTTGTTCAGATAAGGAA
>JAUWNA010000223.1 GCA_030612905.1 Promethearchaeota archaeon | reverse complement strand
CAATCGGACCATGTAAATAATATAGATATAATTAAAAAGTCTAAAGAGAGTAAGCTCATAAAAATTACAGTTATAATTGTTGCAAATTTTATGTTTCTTCTCTTATTATCACTCTTATCACTATGTGTCGACATTATCATTCCTATAAATAAAAAATTAGATTGAATAATTTTTAATTTAAATTAAATTTTGGTAAATATAATCGAATATACTAAACCCTTAATAATATTGATCCTTAAATAATTATCTTTTAAAGCTCCGACAATAATATTATAAATTATTGCTTAGATTGTTGCAATTCGAATAAAATGAGAAAAGTGTATTAAAGCTTTAACATTTTATCAATAATTTTTCAATTAATAATTAAGTTTAAATAGTGTGGATTCGAAATATTTTATTATGCGATATTTCGAGTGGAAATTATATACATGGTGTGATTAAATGTTGACGAATCAAAACGGTAATAACACTTATTCTTTTAATATTGATAAATTTTACCGAAACTACTTAAAAGGTCCAAATCTTTTTAGGAAACGAGAGGCTCTCGAACCTTCATTCATTCCTGATGAATTACCACATCGAAACTCTGAGATTGAAAAGATTGCTGGTATAACAGCGTGTGCTCTAAAAGGGGATGTTCCGCCTAATTTCTTATGCTATGGGATGACTGGAACGGGTAAAACTGCCACTGTTCGTTATGTTTCGCAGAAATTAGCTCAACATTGCACCAACAATCCTCCGTGGTGGATATATATCAACTGTACTGTAGTTTCAACGCCTTATAGAATTTTAGCTCATATCTATAACACAATTGTTGGAAGAGAAAAAATCCCAGCAACGGGTTTGCCTAAAGATGTTATTCTCAAAAAATTGCTTGGTTTATTGGATCAAAAAGTTAAAAATAGCGTATGTTTTCTTGTTTTAGATGAAATAGATATTTTAATAGAGAAGAAAGGAGGAAATGAAATTCTTTATACTTTAACTAGGCTTAATGAAAGTTTAGATTTATGTAGAACAAGTGTTATTGGAATCTCTAATAAACTAAAGTTTATGGAATATTTAGATTCAAGAGTTACATCGAATTTAGATGAAGAAGAAGCGATTGTATTTCATCCTTATAATGCAAACGAATTGGCAGATATTCTAAAACTAAGAGCTGAGATTGCATTTCATGAAGGTATTATCGAAGAAGGGGTAATAAAGTTATGTGCAGGGCTCGCTGCAAGAGAACATGGAGATGCAAGAAAAGCACTACAACTACTAAGAAAAGCAGGAGAGATTGCAGAAAGAAATCAAAATAAAAAAATTTTAGAAAAACATGTAGAAAATGCCCAAAAAGATATTGATAAGGATCATATCGTTGAATATATGCTATCAATGCCACTTCAAGCTCAATTAACGTTATCAGCTATTTATTTATTATCTAAGTATACCCGAGAACATATAATAACTTCGGGAGATATTTACGAAGTTCATTCAGAACTTACAAATAAAATTCCGGGCGTGAAACAATTAACTCATAGAAGGATAAGTGATTTTATTAATGAGTTAGCATTATCAGGTTTAATTACTGCCAACACGAGGTCTATGGGGCATTATGGGCGTACTAAAATAATAAATCTCGATATAGAAAATGATTTAGTAGAACGAGTTTTATCTCAAATTAAGAAAATACAGGATTATAAATTGTTAAATTACAAACCTATTTTACTTCAAACTGATAAAGTTAGAGTAAAGAATATTGTTTTTAAAAAGTTAATTTAACTTAAAAAATCCCAATTATTAATTTCATTAGTAATACTTTCAAGAAAAAAGGAAGCCGATTTTTCATTTTTTTTCTTTAAAAGTAAAAATAACTTTGCTAAATGTTTACAGAATTTTTTGTTTTTAGCTCTATTAATTTGGAAATCATGGCAATTATGCTTAATGAATTTATCATTTATGGATATTTCAATATTATATGGAGCATCATTAGAGCCTTTAACTTCAGCTTTAATGATCTTACTCTTAGGATCGAATTTAATTATATTAAATGCGCTATCTGATACGGTGACTGCCCTGTTTATAGTTCCTTTATCTAAAAACGCTTTTAATAAAGTATTATACTTATTTAAATTATTTTTATTAAAGTTACCTATTTCTTGTGTTTCCTTTTTGGAGGATTCTATTTTTTTTAAAATTTGAGCTTTTCGTTTTTTGTGCCAATTATTTAATTTTTGGTCTAAATTAGATGGTAATTTAAACATGTTGTTAGAGATTTCTATTAAAAAATTGTTGTCAACAACCTTTTGTATGAATTGACTTGCGTCGTTAGGTGAAAAAAGGAAGAGCTCAAAAGATAATTCGTATATTAAGTCACTTAGAGATATAAATGGGAGCTCAATAATTTTCCAAATATATAAAACCATCTCAGAATTGTTATTTCTTGGGATTGCAAAGTTCACTTAAAACTACCTGTTTCATTTTTTTTTTAACAACTAATCAATTTTTTTAAAATCTAATGTAAAGAAGTTTAATGTGTCTAATTCAACAATGGGTACTATTCCTGGAGTAGGTATTATTCCAAAACTTCTCATATAATCAGTTTGAGTTTGAAAGCATCCTGAATTAATCAAAGTCACATTCCTATATTTTCCGGTCCCGTTAATATGTACATGACCTGTATGAAAAATGTCAGGAATCTTATCTAATAAAAGTAAATCTTTATTAATAGGAGCCAATTGGGTTTTTTCTCCAAAAGTTGGCGCGAGATGTCTACAAATAAGAAATTCTTTCATAGTTTCGATAGGATCGTTGATATCTAAATCGTGGATTAACATATTCATGTCATGCATACTCTCCCCATGATATATAAGAGTATTAACATTATGAGTTTTTATTAAAGAGGGATTGCCCAAGCATTTTATTCCCAAATTAATTAAATCTTCACAATATTTTTTTGGTACCGCGGGTAGAGGTAATGCATTTCTTACGGGTTCGTGATTTCCAGATACATAAAAAATTTTAATATAATCTGGAATTTCCGAAAGTAAATCTGAAGCTTTTTTAAACTGTTTATAAATATCTGTTATAATTAAATCTTTTTGTTGGTTTGGATAAATTCCGATGCCATCAACCAAATCACCGTTAATAACAAGGTATTTTATTTTTCCCGCAATATCTCTTAGATGTTTGTTATTACTTTTACCGTTTAAAAAATTGAGAAATTTTTTAAATAACCCTTCTTCAAATTCTTTACTACCAACATGAATATCCGAAATTAAGGCGATAGATAAAGGATCTGGAGATGTGTTTGGTCGAAAATCAGTCGGAATATCGATTTTTGAAATATATTTAGCAAAAATTATCCCCCTTCTACCTTTATCACCAGGATTAAAGGTTCCCTTGACAAACAACATCTGATCGTTGATAGTTCTTTCAATAATTTTGATATAATCCAAATTATCAGAGTTATTTTGAATTAAAACACTAATTGTACCTGTTAAATCCTCCAAAGTGAATAAATAATTTCCCTTTTTTGTTAAATGAATTTTATTTACAAAACCTATCGTAGAGATTTCAGCGCTATTCGACAACCTAAAAATATTGTTAATATTAGTTGCTGAATTTACTTCTGGTCTTCTTCTAATGAGTTTTCGAAGTCGGTTAAATTTATCGAGCGTTAATTCGTAAAATTCATCGTACTTTCCATTCGTGTGCAAATTACCAGTTGGATCTTTTAAAATTTCGAAACTAAAATCATAATCCTTTGCTACTGGTTTAAAAATAAAAGTTGATTTGGTAGATTCGTGTCCTTTGGCTTTAATTTTCTTCTTTGCAGGTATTTTTTCTAATTGAGTATATGTTGGAGTAGACTGAGTTCGATCTTCAGATTTCGAAGTTTTGATTAGGATTTCAGAAGATAATGATGGAACTTCTTCGTTAAACAATTTAGTAACTGGTTTGCTTGATGATTTGAAAACATCTTTTGTGTCTATGGGTTTCTCATCCATAGAGAGCGAATTAGATCTGGAAATTATTCGCTTTAATGCTCTTTGTATTTCTTCATTTGAAATTTCTTTTAAAACGGTTTCTGTTAAATGATTTTTAAAAGTTGGGATAAAACTAGTTTCTTTGATAATAATATTTAGGTTTTTCATGGGATTCTCAAGATTTACTATCCAATCTAACATTGCAGGAGTAATATTTATTCCTGAGTTTACCAATTTATCCAAGATAACCCGTTTCTGCTCAGATATTTCGTTTTTCAAATCCTTTTCTTCCAAAATAGAATTATTATATTTATGATGGGATTAAGTTAAAATGTTTGTTATTAAAGAAAAAACACATTTTTTTTAAACAGTAGGAGGCTGATTAAATTCTCATAATATCATTATAAATTGGAAATCTCTTCAAATTAAAATAACATAATTCAATCAGCCTATTAATAAAATAATTTATTTTGAAAGTGAATATTTAGAATAATATATACCATTTTTCTG
>JAUWNA010000213.1 GCA_030612905.1 Promethearchaeota archaeon | reverse complement strand
ACACATTGAAATCGTCGCAAACTTTCCGTTTTTTAATATTTCAATTATCGTATTTTTGTCCGTTATTTCCCTTTCTTTTTTTTTCATATGATATTTCGGCATATTTCACACTGATATTTAAATCATTCTTTCCAAATAATCTTGCCTAAAAATTGCGTAATAATAGTAATTCCTCTGGATATTACTTTATTATTTAAAAAAATAATCTTAATCAAAAATTATTGTATATAAAACTAACGGGTTCTTCGGTTTTATTAAGAAATCGTGAAAAATTTAATAAAAACTTATGTTTAAAATATAAATAAACTTCTAGATAAACATACACTACAATTAAAATATTTGTTTGTGGATAATAACCATGGCTAAACAAGTACTTGATATCGGTTTTTTCAGCACAATGTACAGTCAGATAAATGGCACTGCTCATGCTGTTCGATTTTTATCCGAAGCAATCGCAAAACTTGGTCATAATGTTCATGTTTTTGCTCCTCGAGTTCAAAATGGGTACAAAAGGCCGAAAACTTTACATTTTCACGAAATTGGGGGTGTAATGATTGCACCTAAGACGGGTTTTGTTTTAAGTGTCCCCATTCATAAAATCTTTTTCTGCCAACACGATTATCTCGATATTTCCCACATCCATACGCATGCTGTTGTAGGATCCATGGCAGTAAATTGGTCCAAATATTTAGGGATTCCAATGGTAGGAACCCATAATAGTCCGATGCAGTATTACACTGCTCAATATGTTCCGCTTATTGGTAAACTAATGACAAAAGGCGATCTTATTTGGAGATACGAACGCCATATAGTAGATAAATACGATTTTGTTCATGTCGCTACAAAATCCAAAAAAGATTTGTTAAGAGATTACAGATTTAAAGAACCAATAGTTTGCATGACGAATGGTATTCACGATTCATATTTTACAAATTTGAAAGAAAATGGGATTCGTGAAAAATATAATTTAGAAGGTAAAAAGGTTCTTTTATACGCATCAAGGCTATCCCCAGAAAAACACCCCATAGATATTATTAAAATATTTAAAGAAGTACGTAAAGCAATTCCTAACGCTCACCTATTATTAGTTGGAAGCGATGGTCCATCAACTGACCAAGTAAAAAGAATAATAAAAAAGAAACAATATCGAGATTTCGTTTCGTATGCTGGTAGAATTCCATTTCCAGATTTATTAAAACTATATGATACAGCAGATCTAACCTGCTTGTGGTCATGGATTGAAGCTGAGGGGCTTGTTCTACTCGAAGCAATGGCTCAAGGAACCCCCTCTGTTGGAGCTAATGCTTGTGGAATTAGTAATATAATTCGACATGGTCAAACGGGATATTTGGCAAATAATCTCGATCAATTTAAAGATTATGTTATAAAGTTATTAAAAGATGACGATCTTAGGGCAGAATTCGGAAAAAATGCACAAAAAGTAGCTCAAGATTATAGAGTAAGTGAAATCGCAAAAACATGGATAAAATTATACAATTTCACAATTAATGAACTTTATCCTTTACGATACAATAGAAAAGATAGGAAAACTCGTGTGGAGTTAGTAAAAGAATTTATCCTACACTTGCCAAATGTAACCTTTTAAAAATTATTAAAAATTATCTCTCGCTCTAACTTTTTCTAGTTTTAATTTACATTTCTCACATAGATAAATAGATTTTCTATCAATTTCTTTAATGTTTTTAGAGAAGCGCATAACACAATAATCGTTAAGGCAATGTCCACAATCTAATATCAAATGTCCAATTTCATGAACTGCTTCTTTATAGATCCTTCTTTCTATCTTTTTCAATTTAAAATCTTCAAGATTAAACAAATCTATCAGGTTATGAGTAGAAACTATAGCGCACATATGTTTAATATGTGCCTCTCCAAATAGAAATAATAGGTTTTCATTACTACTAGAATAGATCGGTAAATTTGTCAATCCTAGGCCAATATCAAAATTATACTTAAATTTTTTATCAACAATAATTTCATAAAATTTATTAGTTGGCTGGAGGAGGACCTTTTCTGAAGATTTATTTAATAAATTATGTTCCTCCTTAACCTTTAATTCAAACGTATCAGGGTGTAATTTTGTATCTTCTATAAACTGAATGTCGAAAAAAAAAGAATCGAATGTTTGATCCAAATAAAATCTCAACTTGTTTAACATGGAAGTTGAAACATTACCTATAGAAATTATTCCCAAATGACATGGAAAAATAATTTGTCCATATCTAAATTGATTTATCGGTAATGTTAGAGTTTGCTTATTTAAAAAATCTTTACCATTTTGAAATCTTAACATAATAAAATTATTCTAACAAACGATTATACTCTTTTTTTATTCATAATTATTATCTATTTAAGTTATTAATAATTTTATAAATTTAAATAATTATTATAAAAATCTTTCTTAATATTGTAATGTCGGATAATCCTAAAACAATAAATTCTCAAGACGATGACCAAAGAGATGGTCAATTAAATTTGAAAATTAACGAGAAGCAAAAAGAAGTAATAGAAAAGGATTTTGTACCTCACTTTATACCAACATACAGAATTAAATCTTTGTTATATCCATTACCTATCGTAATAGTTATTGTTTTTGCTGGTATTTTATCCTATCTCACATTTTTTATTGCGGGTATTCAGATTGAAGAAAGCTACTTCCCTGAAGGAGAATTTGGCGCTTTGGCAGTTTTGTTAAATGGGGCTCTTTTCACTATAATGGCAGTAGTTTCTGCGTTTGTTATCGTCTTTTTAATAAAAAAATTTGGAATAGGCGTTTTAAAATACATTTTTGGACTGAGTTTTGCTTTTATAAGTTTCTTTATGACTCTAATGTTTTCCGAGGTAATTATATATTTAATCTTTGTTCAATTCCCTAAAACCACTTTCGTTTTGAAACTTTATTTTCTATTTATTAACGTTTACTTGCCAATACTCACGGCAATTTTTGTCCTTATACTACTTTACAAATATTTTACTTCAAAATCAATTAACACAAAAAACTTAACCATTTTATATATCAGCTTATTAATTAGTGCTTCGATGAGTATTATTTTGCCCTTTTGGAGCACATTGGCTATATTAATTGGCATCTCGTTTTGGGATATCTTTGGTGTTCTTTACAAACATGGTCCAATTAAAGCTATGATAGATATAGCTTCCCAAAATGACGATGAAAGTAGCTTAACAAAAGCAGAAATAAAAGAAAAAATTAAGAACGGTGAGATAATCTACGATACCTCTAAATTAGAGATTGGTATAGGGGATTTGGCTTTTTACAGTTTACTTACTTCCAGCGTCCTTCTTTATACAGATAATATAATAATTGTGGTTTTAACCACAGTTGCAATTCTGATCGGAACAGGAATTACAATATCGGGATTAAAAAGAAATAAAATTTTGCCTGGGCTCCCAATTTCTATATTCTTAGGCATAGGAGCTTTTTTTCTGTCTCAGTTTGTAATAAATATCTTTTTTTAAAAATTCTAAAAGTTGAAATAGATAATGGTTGATTTAAGTCTTATTAAAACATTTACGGTTGTTGGGGCGGGAACCATGGGGAGAGAAATAGCCCAAGTTGCTTTACTGTCAGATATGTTTGACAGGGTTATTTTGAACGACATTAACGAAAATGCTCTAAATAACGCGAAAAAATATATTAAACTTGGTATAGAAAAAATTGAATCTAAAGGAAAGTTAGACCAGGGATTAACCACGCTTTCTCTAATTAAAAACCTCATTATTGATAAAAATCTAATTAATTCTATTAAAGAAGCAGATTTTATCGTAGAAGCGATACCCGAAGTAATGGAATTAAAGCAAGACTTATTCAAAGAACTAGGGCAACACGCGCCAGAACACACAGTATTAGCAACAAATACGTCAACGATGAGCATTTCAAAAATCGCCGAAGCGTCAAATAGGCCCGAACAGGTAATTGGGATGCATTTTTTTACACCTATTCCGTTACTCCGATTAATTGAATTAATTAAAGGTGAAAAAACATCTCAAGAAGCGTTTAACTTGGGAGTAGCAATTGGTCAAAAGCTACCAGCGCTCAAAGGCAAAAGATATATCGCAAAAATAGAAAAAGAAAGTCCAGGCTTTATTGTAAATCGTCTAACTATTGCGACAAGTCTACTTTTTAATTGGATTTTAGATAGGGCTACAGATAAAGGAATACCTTACGAAAAATTTGATAATGATTTTGTATCTTCCCCTGAATTAGGTCCCTTAGCTAAATGGGATTACTTAGGTTTAGATGTTATTTGTGATGTTATGAATTATTTTGTTAAAGAGATATCGCCAGAATTTGCCCCTGGCAAAACGCTCACAAATCTTCTTAAAGCGGGAAATTTGGGGAGAAAATCGGGAAAAGGTATTTATGAGTGGTTTGAAGGAAAACCAAAAATTAGCTCTCATGAAAAAGCAGGATTATTTACTCCAGAGCACTATTACGCAATCCAATTAAACGAAGGTTGTAGGTTATTAGAGGAAAAAATTGTTTCGGGATATAAAGTAATTGATGATACTATGTTAGCTGGAATGGCCATGCCCGGACCTTTTGGAGCTGGTAAAAAGAATTACGAAAAATGG
>JAUWNA010000454.1 GCA_030612905.1 Promethearchaeota archaeon | reverse complement strand
AAATCGCAATAGAAAAGGATTTCCAAAGACAATACGCCGAAGCCATGTATTTTCCTCACCACAATCTAGAACTTTTTCCTAATTTAAAAGAATACAAAAACATTCCTAAAAGATAAATGAACTTTTAGACTTACATTCTTTTTTAAAATCAATTCAAAATTGAACAAAGGACTCTTTTGTAGATTTTAAACTAAAAGGAGCATAAAAGTATTTAAGAAATAAATTAATTAAATTTCTATCAGAAATAATATTTATAAATCGGATAAAAAGAATTAAATAATTAAAATTTAATAATTAAATATATTCAATTAAAAAAAAAAAATGAATTTATATGTCAAGTTTTAAACTGAAAGTATTGCTAACTGGAGCTGCCGCTGTTGGTAAAACCAGTATGGTTCAAAGATTTATCAAAAACCGCTTCGCAGCAAATTATAAGCGCATTAGGAAATTCTCCTAATCGGTAATCGCTTACTGTCGGAGTGGACATCCTAACCAAAGATGTAGAATTCAAGCAAGGAGAAGTGGCAACCCTTTCCATATGGGACATTGGGGGGCAACAAAGGTTTGAGTTCATACGCTCGACATTTTATAAAGGTGCCGCAGGAGCTTTGTTAGTTTTTGACTTAACAAGAGAACAAACCTACATTGAAGTAAGAAAGTGGTTAACCGAAATCCGTCAGTTTGCCGGTCAAGATATACCGTTTGTACTAATAGGAAACAAATACGATTTACTGGAGGATGTTGGTGAAGTTATCGATCGGGACGAGGCGAGAGCGTTAGCTGAAAGCGAAAATAGTATATATATTGAAACCTCAGCTAAAACCGGTATTAACGTAGATGAGGCTTTTACTGAACTTACTCGCAGAATTATCGAGAGTAGAACTCAATAAGTCGAATTAATTCTATTTCTAACCAATTTATTATTGTAAAAGTAACAATTTTAGATCAAAGTTAATTGTTTTTATTGAGTTTTTCAGTTTCAAAATCTTCAGATAAATCATCGTGAATAACTTTAATCGCATCCATGAGGTCCTGTCTCTCAATTACTAACGAAAGATTTAATTCTTCGGTACTCTGAGTCAAAGCTTTTACGTGGATATCCTTCTTTTCTAACGCTTGAAAAATAATGGCTTTCGTAGTGTTTTCCAATATTTTAAACCCTGTTATATTGATTATTGCTACCTCTTCAAATTTGATCTCGAAAAAATCAGAAAAATATCCCGAACTCTCTAAAGCGTCCACAGCTTTTTGAGCTTCAATTCCTTTTACAATAAAAGAAGTGCTAATTTCAGAAGCACTTTGAGCCACTAAAGATACGCTGATCCTATTTTTACTCATAACTTTAAAAATCTTTGCCAAAACTCCTGGAACATCAACTAAACTTCCTGAAATAACGGTGATAATTACAGCATCTTCTACTGTGGAAATTCCCTTAATTTCGTTTTTATCTGTGATTATTGAGATTTTTGTAAAGTCGAATTTTTGCAAAGGCTTGTTAAAATTTCTAAGCTCTAATGGTATGTTCTTTTTTTCGATCGCTTCAAGACATTTAGGATGGAGAATTTTCGCCCCAAAATTCGCGATGTGCTTAGCTTCGTTGTAATCTAAATTTCTAATAAGAGTTGATTGTGGAACATACTTAGGGTTAATAGTTAGTAATCCATCAACATCTTTCCATAGAATAACTGTTATATTTTTATCTATCCCTACTTCATGTATCGAGCGGGCTAAAATCGTTGCTGTGTAATCTGAGCCACCTCTTCCTAAAGTAGTAGTATAACCTATTTTATTTCTTCCAATAAATCCCGTTATACAAATAATTACATCTTTTTTAGGGTTTTCTAAGAGAGGTATTATTAGTCTCCGAGTTCGCTCGTTCGTTAATGTGTAAAAAGGATAAGCGTTATTAAATTCGTCGTTTGTAATTATTAGCTTATTTGCTGGGATGTATACGGATTCTAAGCCCTTACTCAATATGTACTGGTTTAAAATGTATGTCGATAATATTTCTCCATAACTTAAGATTAAATCTTGATAGTATGGCTCTAACCCAAATTCCTTGATATCAGAAAATGCATCTTCCAAGGCGCTAAGCTTTTCATCAACCCAATCTTTAGCTTTTTCATAATATTCAGTACCTTCCTTGAAGATTTGATCAATCATATTAAAATGCTTTTTCTCCAAGATTGCTATGTTATCATCGATGATCCTCGAATTATTTACATTTTGGGCAGTATTCAACAGTAGTTCTGTTATCCCACTAAACGCCGAAGCTACAACTATTTTTTTTTCGTTTTTATATATTTTTAAAATTTTGAGAATTTTCTTAAAAGCACTTCTATCTACTAAGCAACTTCCACCAAACTTCATAATAACCGTAGGAGTCAAAACTTAAACCTTTAAAACGTATTTCTTGAATGATATTAATTCGTTTAAGTATATATAAATAAAAAATTTTGGGTAGTTGCAAAAGTCAGTGATGGTAAGATGATTGGATCATGGATTGTTTCCAATATATGGAGATTGATTATTTTCCAGTCGAAATAAAAAGGTCAGCCTTGATTTCCATCGATAAAGGGTTTTTTGTAAAGG
>JAUWNA010000373.1 GCA_030612905.1 Promethearchaeota archaeon | reverse complement strand
TTATTTCAAAAAAATTTGGATTAGCTTTATCAATTAATTTAATATAGTCCTTTATGTAATTTTCAGATATATTTAAGTTTTTTACGGCTGTTATTCTTACTAAACTTCTACAAGATAAACTTTCAACTAAATCTAAGGTGTTCGATATTTTACTCCACCCATTTTTAATCATAGGGCGGCAAACTTTTTTATACACCGCCTCATTTGGTGCAGGTAAGGTTATATACAGTTGGGAAGGTAATGAATTTAAACTTTCAATCCTTTCTGGTAGCGTTCCGTTAGTTACAATAAATGAAGTCATATTGCGATTTCGGAATTCTTCAACTAATCCGCCTATTTTGGGATATAACAGCGGTTCACCATCAAGTGATATTGCGGCATGATTTGGATTCATGGCTTCACCATGAACTTGCATTATCTCATCGGGAGTAGTTAATGCTAAATTGAATAACTTTACGATTTCATCTCGTGAATCAATACAGCAGGAAATCTCTTTCTCGACTTTAAAATTTTTTAAAGAATCATCTATTGCCATAATAAATCCTTGGTTTTTTAGCAAATTAACAGCGCGGTCAACCTTGTTTTTACTTACATGAAGGTTTCTGGAAAGTGAATTTATATTATGATTTTCATCATTCGATAACATAAAAGTGAGCATGTCCACCATAATTTCGTAATTTTCAAGATATCTTCTTAATGGCAAATGATTTTTTATAATATCACGCTGGTGGCGGATCATTTCATCAACTAGATCTTTTGGCTCGTCCGGCTCAACAATAAATTCACTACCCAAACTTCCTATTTCAATGTCTCTCCAACAAAATACACATTGATGGTTGCAGAACGGCATAGAAGGAGTGTTTTGTAAACATCTGTGGCTTTGAATTCCAAAAATGCCTTTATAACAATTTCGATTATCTCTACCTGTTAATAATTTTTGCTCTAACCAATGACAAGGTTTAATTGCAGTGTGCTTATTCTTACCTATTATGCGATATGTCGTTTTTGTGTATTTTTCTACAAAATCGTTTGTAATTTTATTATTAACAATGTATTGATTTTTCATATCTGAACGCCTATTTTTTCTTCATATTCGAGTAGTTTATAATTATAAACTACTTTATAAATATTAAAAATTATTATTTAGAAATATAAGTAGCTCAATAATTAGTAAGCGACTTATAAAATATAATTAAAAACGAATTCAAATTTATTCGAACTAGAATGTTAAATAAAATAAAAAGCCAAATGCTTAATTTGGGGTTGAAATTTATCAGCGTTGACGAAAAGATAGTAAGAATGATATTAGAAACTGGCTCCTCAAACATTAATGCGATTGTTATAATGCCCGCAGTTAAGATAGTAATGAAAAAATTAGTTAATAAGTTGCAAAATAAAATTGTTCATGGTAGAGTTTATAACGGATTATTAAACGGAATTAGAGTAAGCGTAATTAGTTCTCAAGTAGGATGTCCAAACGCAGCACTTACAATAGAATGTTTGAAACGATCTAAAGCAAAAGTAATTGTTAGAGTAGATTTTTGTGGAGGAATTTATGGAGAGGATACCAGTATTGATATTGGCGATGTTGTGGTTCCAAAAGTGGCTTACTGCGATGATGGGACGACCCCTCAATATATTAGAGCTAATCAGACTTTATTAAATCAACTAGAATCGATAAGTAATCCTTTATCAACTGTTCAAAATGTAATTGCAGGAAATCACACTATTTTTATTTCAAAACCAAATGAAATTTTAAAGGATTTATTAATCAAAGAAGCTCGTGCTTTTAACCCTGAAAAAGCAAAAGAAGTACTTCTTTGGACGACAGATGCGTTATTTTGTGAAACATTTGAATTCTTACGAACATTAAAAGCAATCAATATCAAAGCAATCGATATGGAATCTTCGATTTTATTTTTGTTAGGTCAACTCTATAACTTAAAAACCGCTTCAATTCTTTCAGTATCAGATTTGCCAGGCCATCCTCAGTTTGATCTACTTAATTCAAACGAAATCCATCCTGATATGGAGGTTGGGGTTGATAACGCAATTAAAATTTTAATAAAAACCCTTCCAAAAATACAACACAGTTTAGTTTAAACAAAGTCATAAACCTTGTAATAATATAGAAAAGTTAGGCTCTTTGAAAAACTCGTTAAACTTTTTGAGGAGTTCAATATTAACCAAATGTATTTTTTGATTTTGTTTATTCTTAACAGACTTAATTATATCCAAATTTTTTAACTTTTTCATGTGATATTGAATTGTTCCAGAATAAACATCAAGAATTTCTCCTATTTTTGAAATGGCAATGCCCTCATCTTTAAAAATTTCCTCAATTAAATTTGGGATTAAGGGGTTTGAAAATATCACCTTATACTTATCGTAATCTTCTGGAACATCAACCAAGAAATAATGTAAAGATTTTCCAATCTTTTTCGACCTGATGAGTTTGAAACGTTCTAATGTCATAATATGTTTTAAAAAGGGAGTTCTCGTTATTCCTAATTCTTCTTCGACTTTCTCATCTCTAGCGTGGACACCCGGGTTTAACTTAATGAAGTTAAGAATTTTTGATAGTTTCTCGTTATTTAGAATTTCTAACTTAGTTCTTCTTTCTTTGGTTACAATCCAACTCTTTTCTTCTAAACTTCTAATCGCTAAAAATATTTCTTCTTTGCTATAACCTTTCTTATACGCAAGTTTGGCTATGCTCTTTGCGTATAACTTTTCAATTATAGGAAATTTCTGCAATTCTGCTTCAGACGCAACTTCGATATCAAAATCAGCGTCGTATCTTTTTAATTTTAAAATTATTTTGGCTATTTCTAAAACATCCTTCTCTACTTCAGTTAATTCCTCGATTAACTTTCCTTTTCCAGCTGTTTTTGGTTTTTTTACTGTTTTAACTTCTTGTAAAGGAGCAAAGTTTAAACGTCTAAATGAACTTGCCTCTAATTCTTTCAATTTTCTGTTTTCTCCAGTTTCTCTTCTTTTTTCAAGCGACATTTTTTAAGAAAGTCTTATTTTTATTATTAGGCGTTTTTTTCTAAAAATACTACAAATTCTATTTGTTCCTCACTATCCAAATATTTCAATTCTTCCACTATTTTATCGTAATACTCTGGTTTAACGGTTTGAAGCTTGCGTATTCTCATGATCAATTTCTCTGGAATGGTTTTGTATAAATCTCTCAACGCTT
>JAUWNA010000560.1 GCA_030612905.1 Promethearchaeota archaeon | reverse complement strand
CAATTTATCGATTCATTTTCCTTGAAAATAAATAGTCAATTCTCTGATATTGTTATTAATCCTCAAATACCAATTTACGGACAAAAATTTAATATTAGTTCTGTGTTAGCAACCGAATTCGGCGATGAAATTCCAAATAAGAATATTACTTGCCAATATTTTGAAAGTAATTTATGGGAAAATGTTTCATCTCAAATGTCGGGTGCTAATGGAGCTACAAACTTTGAGATTGATACTCTTTCGCTACCACATGAAGATGACCTTCTATTTAGGCTTATTTGGCAAGGGAAACAATATATTTTAGAGAATTCACAAAATATCTCTGTGTCTTTATACAAAGTATCTAATAATATATCGTTGGGAATTGTTTCGAACGTGAATCAGATTACAAGAAATGGAAAAACAACAATTAAAATAACATTAAATAATATTGGCGATTCGGAATTAACAATTACTAGTTCTAGTATATCTATTATAATCGAACCTTCTTTAACATATAGCATCGTTGAGATAAACTATTTAATATTAAACAACTTCCAGCCAGGAGAATCTACAGAGTTGGTAATATCAATAGATGTTCCAGCTATAAATCAGATGACGATTACAATATCAATAGAAGCAACTAACGAATTAACAGAAGAGAATATAACCGTTCAAGCGGTAAAATCTTTTGAAATTTACGATGTACCTCTCGCAAATTATATCACCGTTTTCTTTACGCTAATTATGATCGGTATTTTTGTTTTACTATGGGCGGTAATGTATTTATATGTTAAAAGAACTACGAAGAAAATTGAAACTCCTATCGAAGAACCTTCTAAGAAAAAACCAAGAAGGGGAAGGTATGTAAGTGTAAGTGAATTACCCAAAGAAGAACCTAAAAAAATGCCGGCAAAAAAACCAACTAAAAAAATAACTAAAAAACAGAAACAAAAAGAACTTAAGAAAGAAAAGCCTGCAACAGATTTAGATTCTTTATTAGAAGAAAAAGGTCTCAAAGATAAAAAATAAAAATCAAATCTACTTTTTTTAACATCTTTTAAATTTTTTCTAAAAAAGAGGAAATAAAATTATATCTTTGAAATTGAAATTAGGTTTCTTTTTAGAAGACTTAGAGATGCTTTCCCGTCTAAACCTGCTAAAGCAATTAGGAGAATTGCGTCAGACTTGACGACTACGGCATAACCGCTTTCAAGATCGATAGTAGCTGCTTGAAATACTCCTTTACCGATATTATCACCCATAGTGCTCGAATATTTTATTATAGCTACGCAAGTTTTTGCTATCGCACTGTGATTCATATCTGTAATCGTTTGTCCTATAATAACATTGCCTTCCATATCAGAGACTATTAAACCTTCGGTCTCAGGAACTATGTCAAATAATTCTGCTAATTTTTTTTCAATAGCTTTTTTGTCTACCATAAAAATACTACTCTTTATCAAGTTAGTCTAATTAAATTCTTAAATATATATATATTTTATAGAAATTTAAATTTATCAAAAATTCAAAAAAAAAGCGAAAAAATAACATTTAAGTCTTAAATAGAAAACCATTGATTTATATTAATTAAGCCAAATTTTATTTTTATTATTTTAGTAATAATTTTTAAGCCTTTACTTTATTATTATTATTAAATATTATAGGTTATAGATCTTAAAATCAGATAAAAAAATAAAGAGAGATGTTAAATTGATTAATAGAAGAGAAGTTAAAGACATCATACGTAGATTTGAGGAGCGCGAAGGAATTCGTGGAGTAATCATTTGCGACTCGAGCGGTTTACCAATAGATTCTAACATGGATATAGAAATAAGCGAAGAACTA
>JAUWNA010000181.1 GCA_030612905.1 Promethearchaeota archaeon | reverse complement strand
CTTTTTTTATATTTCTCACCATTCCTCCGCGTTCTTCTAAGGATTTACCACCAAACACTCCACCCATTCCAAGAGCTAAAGCACCTTTCCAATCAAATCCTACTTCACGAGCAAATATTTTACAAATTGACACCGCAACATTATTATGTTGTGTTTCTGGAAAACCACAGTTGATTATCACTGCAAATCCTTGTTTTTTCGGATTGCTCATTGACTGTCTGTGATCTGCAATAAGTTCTAATGCTTTAATGACACCAGCAGGCAAACAATCTATGTAAAGAGGGAAGGCTAAAATTATGAGATCGGCCTCCTCCACCTTGGAGAATAGTTTTTTCTGCCCATCTTCTTTTTTAACGAGTTTATAGAAATATTCTGTATCTATAGATAACCCTAATTCTTCTAATCTTGATGTAAAAGAGTTTCCAAGAGAGACAGACATGCTTAAAGCGCCCTTAGGACTACCAACAAGTAATAAAGCGTTTTCGTATTTTTTCATAGTATTGCCTTTACCTCCATTAATGCTTTATTGAAATTATTACTAAATTCTGCCACATCTCCACCATTTAAGTATATTATAGCTCGTTGAAATGGACTCCACATATTAATAGCATTTCGAGAGACTAAAGATTTAAATACCTCTTCCTTTTCCGCGTCGTGTTTGTCTATAAGTCCTATACTTAATAATGACTGTTGTTTTTCGTATCTCTTTGAGTGATGAACTTCCCCATCAACTTTCGTAAAGTAAGGTAGAACTCGACCGATTTGTCTGTCTAATGCCTTCTTCAGAATTGACGAATATCCTCCAAAAACTATTGGAGTAATGTATATTATAAGATCGCTATGAACCATCTCCCTTATAATAGTTTCTTCATAATCTTTAATTACGCATTCACCGGGCGTTTGAACCCAACATCCAAAACAACCAGCACAATACGCAATATTTTTATCTTCAAGACTTATTGAAGTCACATCCCAATTTAACTTTTTAAGTTCTTCCAGTATTATTTCATGAATCTTCGCCGATTCACTGTTTTCCGTTTTACTTCCAATTAAAATTGACGCTTTCATTTTAGTTGTCAACAAGGTTTATTTTTGCTTATTTTTATGAATGAAATCAGTTTTTTTTTTGCTCTAATTTAATTTTTATAACAAATGAACAATATTAAATATAGCTATTACTAATTTATTTAGTAAACTGAACGAATTAAAAGAAGAAAAGAACGCAATAAGGTGGTCTACAGAAAAGGGACGATAGAACTAAGAGCACGCGTTGGTATTGGGGCAAATTTTTTGAGGGCTTCCCTCGCTTGGAGAAAAGGATTCTCGTTTCGGGAAAATAAACGAAGATATCTTATGGATACAATTTGACCGTTCCTATAAGGGGCGTTCAAGACCTTCAGTTACAGGTCAATAAAGAGGACATACAAAAATGTCCAGAATTTAAGTAACTGTAGACCAGTATTTGTCAATCTTCAATACTTCAATTTTTTATATAATTTTGAAATTCCTCTAAAACTTCTTTCTATATCATGCCCGTACCAAACAAAACCAATGTTCGGATTATTCCAAAGTTCAATTAAACTTTCGACGACTTTTTGTGGAATTTCAAAGGTATGATTCGTTAATTAGTAATATAAAATTGACTTTTTTAACTCCTAAATAGAAATCATTAAATACACTAATATCAAATTATTAAATAATAATTTGATGTGAAATTTATGATTGAAGAAAAAGAGATTTATAGACAATTACAACAACGTTTGGACGACTTGCCAGTGGGCTTTCCACCATCTGAATCTGGTGTTGAAATCGATCAGTTAAAGATATTATTCACGCCAGAAGAGGCTAAAATTGCGAGTAAACTAAACTTATTCCCAGAACCCCTTAAAAAAATTCATCGCCGCGTGAAAAAAATGGGAATATCTATTACTGAACTGGAAAAAATTTTGGAGAGAATGGTAGAAAAAGGAACAATTACAGGAGGAGATATTTTCGATAGTGAAAGAGAAGAAATGACTTATAGTAATTCGATATATGCTCCTGGAATTTTTGACTTTCAACTAAAAAAACTCACTAAGGAGTTAGTAGAAAACCATCATAAGTATATTGATGAAGTTCTTTCACTTGAACTAGTTGATAATAACATTCCATCCACATTAAGAACTATCCCCGTAGAAACAAGCTTAACTCCTGAACATCACGTTGGTAACTACGATAACATTAAAAAACTAATAGAAAACTCAGACGGACCATTTGCAGTGATGGATTGTATCTGTAGAAAAAGTGAGGCTCTTCTGGGAAAACCATGCAAGAACACAACTCTCCTTGAAACTTGTATTACATTGGAAGAGGGTGCTATAAGTACGCTCCAGGCAGGTAACAGTCGAGAAATTGATAAGCAAGAAACAATAGAAATTCTAAATAAAGCACAAGAAGAAGGGTTAATTCTCCAACCCACTAACGCTCAAAGACCGTTAGCCATCTGCGCTTGCTGTGGCGATTGTTGCCATTTCTTAACAACTATGAAAAAACTTCCGCGACCTGCAGATTATTATACTACTAACTATTATGTTGAAGTTGATGAAGATTTATGCGAAGGGTGTGGTATTTGCGTTGAGAAATGTCAAATGGACGCTTTAACTTTAGTGGATAATGTATCTCAAGTGAATTTGGATTTCTGCATTGGCTGTGGCAATTGCGTGTCGAGCTGCCCTTCTGGTGCGATGCTCCTTGTTAAGAAATCTAAAGAACTCGTACCTCCTAAAGATGTTAAAAAATTATATACAAAAATTCTAATGAAGAAAAAGGGCTTTATAGGAACCTTGGAAATGCTGGGACGAATGATATTGGGTAAGCAAATTTAAAAGAAAATTATTTTAATAATATAAATTATTTTCCAATTCTATTTCTTGTTAATAATCATCGTTTTTAGGAGCAATTGCGGAATTAGGTTCAACTACTTTTTGGAGCATTTTAAACGCGTTGTTAGAAGTTGAAAAGGTTTTTGCATTATATTTTTCAACTAAATCTAAGAGTTCTTCGTCAAAAATTCTCACAAATATTTCTATATGAGGATATCGTAAATTAATTTTTGAAGTTAGATATAGCGATTCATCAAACTCGGATTCCTGCTTCCAGCAAATAAATACTTGGGTAACTTCTTTCAAGTCTACATGAACGCGTAAGTCGCTTAAAAAACAAGCGAATTCGTTAAAGATATGTAATTTATCATTTACTTTAAACTCAATACCGTCATGTATGTCGTCAAAAAGATAAACTTCGCGTTCTGGTTGCAAAGAAATCTGGTAAGCAATTCGATGGGTTAAATTATCGCGTCCAATCACAATTGCCTTTCCTGTTTTGTTTTTGGTCCATTCGTTTATATCATCCATTGCCCATTTTGAAGTGGAAAATGGAATTGCGTTTAAAGGTTGTTGTTTAAGATATTCTCGCACGTGGTCTTCAAATGCACGTACATAAATCGGACATATTTCGTTAACATCGCGGATCTTTTCTGTGCAAATTATTGCTATCCTAACATCATCCGAATTTATAAAAACTTCCCTAGCTCGCTTAATGCTCGCAAATGCAAGGTTAGCCGTTTCAGTAGGATCACCAACGACTACGGGGTAACCCGTGCTGATTAAATCTTCGACTAATTCTAGATTATCCTCTATGATACAAAATCTTTCCTTATTCTCAATACAATATTCAATTATCCTTTCAGATATATGGTTAAACCCAATGATTACAATATGGTTACGCTTATGTTTAGCGAGAATTCTACTGGTAATAACAGGGTTATACTTTTCCATTAATTCCCCCATGATAAATCCAAAAACAATCACCTCTAATAAAATCGGCCATACTAAGGAGTAAAAATTAGTGAAATCCACGACACTTACTGGACGGCGCACAGTCAAGGAGTATAGGATGTATTCCCATAAACTGTGATTGGGTAAAAAAATAATGAAAGAAATAAAACCGCCAAACCAAAATAAAAATAGAAAAACAAACTGTAACTTGTATTGCTTAAGTTTAAGCTCAATTTCAATTAACAAGTTTAGGATACTCATAAAATATATGAGTAAATTCCAATATAAAAAAGATATGAATTGAGTTTTTTCAATCCATTTAATTTTTTAAAACAGTCAAATTTTAATTAATATATGGTGGGTATAATGACTAAAGTAGCAGTTGTTTCGACAAATATAGGGGTTCCTAGATAATATCTATAAACTTCAGTATCTCCATATCTCGCAATCAAATCAGTTGGGAAAAAACTATGAACGATAACAGAAATAACTATTGGAATACCGATTGCTACAAATAAAAACGCTTTTTGATATGCTTTTACACCATATTTAGATAAGTATTTATGACGAATTTTCCAAAAGCTACGCACTATCATTAAACCAATAATTAAGACAATTAATGACCCAATAATAGGAGTTAAAGGCGCAAATAACTGTAGTATGGCTATGCCTGGAAAAATCCGCGGTAAAGAATCCATTATTAATTGGAACACTAGCGAAATTATAAAACAGCTAAAAGCAATTACTTGAAATAGTCGTAGTTTTTTTCCTTGATAATCGGGTAATTTTTCTTTAAGTTTATCTAATCCCTTTAGGGTTGTCATGAATTTTGCCTTAATCAGTAAAAATTATATCTCTCTTTCTTTAAATACGAAATATTCCATGCTTAATTAATGCAACTTGTTCAACAAGTTCAATTCAAACGATCAAATCTCTTGGATGAGATAACTTTTCTTTCAAAAAACCTGTTTAATGTGGCGACATATACCGTGCGACAACGATTCTTCAAGGAGCGTCATTGGATTCGATATAACGAGTTATGGAAATTGCTAAAAACTCACGAATCGTATAGAAAACTACAAGAATCGTGCGGATCTCATCCGCCACAGCAAGTCCTTAAACAAGTAGATAGAAATTTCAAGAGTTTCTTTAAAGCAATCAAAGTTTGGAAAAGCGAACGGTCTAAATTTAAGGGAATGCCAAAACTTCCTCGTTACAAGCGTAAGAACGGCCAT
>JAUWNA010000513.1 GCA_030612905.1 Promethearchaeota archaeon | reverse complement strand
TTGTAGTTTCATAAAAAATAAAAATACAGGAGAATGGGAAAAAACAATTGAATGGAATAATCCAAACACTAAAGAATTTAGGCGCGAAACATTATTTGCTGCAAATAACCTCAATCAATTACTTGATTTTGGGGCGGGGAGCTATCTTGAAGGGTCAAGCCTTAAAGAAATATTTGATAAAAAAATTAAAAGAGGTCACGATGTAGATTTGAGCGATATTATTAATGTAGCAATCTAGAACAATGGCATTGATGGGATTCACAAAAATGAATGGCTAGATGCATGGAACTCTTTTGAACAGGCAGCCAATACACGAAATACTAGAACTACATCAAATCTAATAAGTCTATGTCGTTATTCTTTTGCTATTGCGGAACACCTTGAAAAAGTTGGTGAAACTATTAAAAAATATAAAGATATTATTTTAGATAAATCTAAATATTCAGACGAGAAGATAAAATCACTCTGTAGAATCTCAACTCATTGGGAAAAATGTTGGGATGTTAATGGAGCAGATGAAGCAAGAAAGATGATTTATGATTTCTATGTTGAACAAGCAATAGAGAAACCATTACACGCACAAAACCTAAGAAAAATTTCGAAAAATATACTGAAATTACTTAATTCCAAATACGAATATCTTAAGGTTATTTTTGAAATTGAGCATTAATTTTAAAATTAATATCGAAGATCGTGAAACTGAACTTTCACGCCCTTTCATATGGTCCTCTATATTATCTCAGTATAGTTCTTAGTCATACAAAAAACTATTCGTTTAAAAAAATGTTTTATGATGAGATATTCTTTATAACTATTTTTAATTTTTGTAAGCATAATTAGATCACAAATTTACGATTTCAACAATATATTACAAAGTAATATTCTCTTTTCTTTAAAAATCCAATATCTAATGATCAATTTAAATAATTGTAAACTAATAAAGCTAGATTTATCTATTATTTTTATTAGACCCATCATTACTTAATTGTAGTATAAATCATCTAAGGAGAATCGAAAATGTATGATTATTTATTAAATGAAGAAAATAAAAAATTTAGAGAAGAAGTTCGAAAGTTCGTTAAAAATGCTGTACCACCTTCGTTATTAAAACAAATGGATAAAGACGAGATTCAATATCCAAGTGAGTGGATGGAGGCATTAGCTAAACAAAATTTGATTGGAATAAGGTTTCCAAAGAAATACGGGGGCCGTGGACTAAATTGGGAAAGCGAGATTATTGCCCAAGAAGAAGTTTGTGTATTAGGAAGTTCATTAACTTGTTTATTTTCATTACCGAGTATATGTGGGGAAGCGCTTAATAAATTTGGCACAGAAGACCAAAAACTAAATTATTTAAAGCCAATGTGCGAGGGTAAGAAATTTACTGCTGAAGCGTTAACTGAACCAAGAGGGGGTTCGGACTTTTTTGGAGCCACATCTACCGCTGTTAAAGAAGGAGACCACTACATCTTAAACGGAGAAAAACGATTCGTTGTTGGCGCTGAAGGAGCCGATTTCTTTTTGGTCTACGCTAAAACTGATCCTAAAGCTTCCCCTCGCGATTCTTTAAGCTTATTTATTGTTGATAAAAGCGATTCAGTAGACGCAGCATATATTTACGGTTTGTTAGGTACTAGAGGTGGTGGAGCCGGTAGGCTAGTTTTTAAAGATGTAGAAGTACCTAAGGAGAATTTGATTTTAGGAGAAGGAGATGGGGGTAAAATATTTTACCACATGATGGTTCCAGAACGATTAACTACAGCTTCTGGTTTTCTCGGATTGGCACGCGCTTGTTTTCAAATAGCAACCAAATATAGCACCAAAAGAAAAGCGTTTGGACAGATTATAAAGAACTTTCAAGCTGTTAACTTCATGATAGCGGATTGCATTACTTATTTAGATGCAACAAGAGCAATCGTGTTTAACACTGCGAAATCTATAGATGCAGGAGCGCCACCCGCTCTCCAAAGAAGATTAGTTTCTGAATCCAAAAAATTTTCTACTAAGGCATGCTGGAAAGTTATTAACAAATCAATGCAGATAATGGGTGGTATCGGGTATACAACCGTATATCCAATAGAACGTCTTTTAAGAGACGCTCGCATAGGGGAGATCTGGACCGGAACAACAGAAATAATGAATTTAATCATCCAACACGAATATTATAAAGAGAAACTAAGCGAAAAATGGCTTGGTCG
>JAUWNA010000285.1 GCA_030612905.1 Promethearchaeota archaeon | reverse complement strand
GTTGCTTCGTCTAAGATAAGAATTGAAGGGCTTTCTAACAACACGCGAGCAAAAACCACTAATTGGCGCTGACCCATAGATAGAAGCGTTCCTCTCTCGCGTACTTCAGTTTTTAAACCTTTTGATAAACTTTTTGCCCATTCAGACCCACCACTTATATCTAAAGCTTTGATAACTTCCTCATTTGTCGCAGATTCACGCCCATATTTGATATTGTTTTCTACAGTATCAGCCCATAAGAACGGTGTTTGTGGGATAATGCCTATTTGTATCCTGTATTCGTTAAGATTGTAATCTCTAATACTCGTACCATCAACTAAAATATCCCCACCTTGAAATTCGTAGAACCTAGCAATTAATTTAGCAATACTAGACTTGCCCGCCCCAGTATGACCAACAAGAGCAATTGATTCTCCTGGGTTAATCTTCAGTGAAAAGTTATCAAATACTAATTTAGCTTTATCGTATCCAAAAGATAAATTCTTGAATTCAATTTCACCTTTTAGTTTTGAAGGTTTAATGCTGTCATTTTGAACAACAAGAGGGAGAGTATCTATTATTGCAAAAATTCTCTCCGAAGCTGCCATACCAGTTTGAAACATAGGCCAGAAAGATGCTATAACGAGTAAGGGAAAAAATAATAGATTAATGCTTTGAATGAAGAGAACTAATTCTCCTACTCCAACAAATCCTTCCATTACCAAGTTACTTCCTATTAAAATTAACAACATTGTAACAAAACCTTGAATTAAACCAAGGGTAGGAAAGATAGCATTCAACAAGAAAGCTCTTTTTAAATTCACCTTATAGGATTGGTTATTCACTTGAATAAAGTCATCGTAAACTTTTTTTTCTCGCCTGAATGTTTTTGCTATTTGGATACCAGAGAAGCTTTCTTTCGTATAGGCGTTTACTGAAGCTAGGGCACGCTGTCCAAGGAGCGTCATCTTTCTCGCAAATTTCCTAAATGACAGCGCTGCTACAAAAAATAATGGGAGAGTTATAAGGAGAACGAAAGTTAAAACTACATTCACAGTTAACATCACAATTATTAAAAGAATTAAGACTACAACAGAGGAAATTACCTCAATTGACAATCCAACCGTCTCTCCGAAGTCTCTTGAGTCGGTATTGATTCTTGAAACTATTTTTCCTATTGGGTTCTTATCAAAAAAAGACAAATCGTGATTAACAACAGATTGGTGAGCGTCCCTTCTTATATCTAGTACTACGCTTCCAATTACTCGATTAGAATATATCTGTCTAATATAATTAAAAACCCAGCTTGAAATGCTAAATGTGAAAATGATAAAGATTAAGAATAAAATATAACCTAAATCTGGAGTTGTTTCTAAATTACTAATAATAAGAGAAACTATAATCGGTTGAAAAGCGATAGTAAGCGATGAGATAGTAAGAAAGAAAATTACAAGAAACATTGCTCGTTTATAAGGCGAGAAATAAGATACAATTCGTTTCAGTAAATCTTTATCTTGATATTTGCGATCGTATTCTTCTGCTTCAAGACCCACCCACAAGCTATTTTCTCGCCTCCTTAAGCAATTGGCCTTCTTCGATATCGAATTTCTTAACGAAAATTTTGCGATATTCTTCAGAAGTTTTTAGTAGTTCTTCATGATTCCCTTTAGCTGCGATTGCACCATTTTTTAAAACTATAATCAAATCAGCCCATCTAATTTGTGATAATCGGTGCGTTATTAAAATTGTAGTGCGATTTTTCAAAATGTTTTTAATTGCAAACTGAATTTTGTCCTCTGTGTTAGAATCAATGGCAGAAGTTGAATCGTCTAAAATAAGAATCCGAGGATCGGATAAAAAAGCTCGTGCTATGGCAATTCTTTGCCTTTCTCCTCCGCTAAGTTGAACACCTCTTTCCCCTACCTTTGATTGATATTCTTCAGGCAACTCGCTGATAAAATCATGAGCTTGTGCTTGTTGAGCTACATTAATAACTTGCTCCAATGAGCTTACTCGCCCAAAAGAGATATTATCAAAAATTGTTGTAGAGAATAAGAATACATCTTGCTCGATATAAGAAATTTGATCTCGCAAAGTTTGTAAGGCATAATCCCGAATTTCGTTCCCATCAATTAAAATTCGACCTTTAGAAACATCGTATAGCCGGGAGATTAATTTAGTTAGCGTAGTTTTTCCAGACCCAGTTGTACCAACTATCGCAACTGTCTGCCCAGGTTTTACTTCAAACGAGATATCTTTTAACACAGGTGTCTTACTATCAGGGTAGATAAAATCCACATTCTCAAATATTATATTACCTTTGAAAACCTTCTTTTTACCTTCTTTATTCTCGTCAATCTCAGTTTTTTTATTCATTAACTCGAGCAATCTTTCTGCACTCGAACCTGCTAATTTAAAGATCGCAAAAACAAACATAGAGATATTTGTAGGAAAACGGAGCAATCCCAAAATTCCTAAGAAAGCAATAATTTGCCCGATATCCATTAATCCAAAATTAAACAGCACAATACTATGAGTAAAACCTGCTGTTATAACTAATGCTAGAACTAAAATCGGGAGATATTTTGCTTGTAGCTTACCTCGCTCAATAAACGCCTTTTTATAGTTATTTATATGTGTAAAATACTTTTTCATCTCTTTTTCTTCTTGGACTGTAGCTTTCACTACTTCGATGCCAGATAAAGTTTCGCTTAAAGAAGCAGTCATTAAACCAAAGCTTCCCCTTAAACGGGCTGTTACAGGTCCAATTTTACGTGAATATGATTTCAATAAGATAAGAAATGAAATAGAAAAGAATATAGGTTCAACTATTAACTGAAGAGGGAAATACATGACAATGTAAATAATTGGAATAAATAGAAATGTAAAAGATTCTATAATTAACGATAAAGCTGGGCTGATTAAGAAATTCAACATCCTAACATCATCAGTAACCCTTGCCATTAACTCTCCAATTTTTTGTCTGTCGTGAAACGATTGACTTTTTCCTAATAGATTAGTGAAGAATTCTCTTCGCGCGTCTCTTTCTAATCTCTGTGCTAAAACCTCTATTAACATTCGACTCACAATTCTCATTACGGGTCCACTTATCCCTAATAAAAATAAAGTTAAAATATAATTTCCCAGCAAAGCCGTCATTCCACTCAACAGTGCTGATATTGTTTCGCCTATTATAATATAAGTAATTGAGGATAAATTAGCAGAAAGGATAATTATAAAAACCACAATAACCACAAACAATTTGTTCGAGCCGTGAAATACATGAGCTATAATCCATCTAGTAGCCCCCTTTTTCCGCGATTTTACATACGGATCTTTACCCGAAGAAAACTCCACCACGGGCTCAGCTGTTAATTCTTTCACCGTAATATGTCAGAAATTATTATTACATAATAGCTTTAATCTAACTTTCAGCTTAAAAAACTAAATTCATCATTCATTAATAGATTTTTTACAATAAATCATAAGTTTAAAAAAATAAAGTTCTCATTCATTTCAAGAAAAAACGACAAAAAAATATTTAAAACTATTACTTGCTCGAATTAACCTGGTCCTAGGTTATATGAATAATACAAAGTATAAATCAAATTAATCCATTTAAATTTTCAACTAACCAATTTTTTATTTGATCTCTCACTTTTCTGTAAACTTCTAACTTTTCTTCTTCAGTTCCCTTAGCAGAAGAAGGATCTTCGAAAGATTGATGTATCATTCTTTTTGCTCCAGGGAATACAGGACATATCTTTTTAGCATTGTCGCATACGGTTACGACTAGATCGAAGTCTTTCCCATAAAACTCTCTTAAATGTTTAGAACGATGTTTAGAGATATCGACATCGATTTCTTGCATAACTTTTACAGCATAAGGCCTTACAAAGGCAACTTCTGTACCGGCGCTATAAGCTTCAAAATTATCGCTAAAAAAGGTATTTACAAAAC
>JAUWNA010000288.1 GCA_030612905.1 Promethearchaeota archaeon | reverse complement strand
AATGAATAAAATAATAGACAAAATGGATATTGGTGCTCCAACGGTGTATAAGCTTTTGTAGGTCTGTTGTCTGATATTCTCTCCGAAATTTCTTCCTCGCAATGAAATTTTGGAGCTAAAAAGGAGTTCTAAGCTAAATATGAATACTGCAAGGTAAACAAATAAGATTTCTATGAACCAACCTAAAGCAGATTCTCCAGTTGTAATTGACACAGATTCCAAGCCCATGATTTTGAGTAAAACTTGTAGTAAATACAACGAAATTGGTAAAAGTACGACAAGCAACTTCAAAATATCTTTTTCTCTCGACCAATCGTTTTTAAATAAATCATTTCTAATTCGTTTGTACGGGCTATCGATAATGTCATACGACAATCCCTGTAATTTTTCTTCTTTTGAGCCTTTATCTTTTCTTAGTCGATTCCATACAAAAACAAAAGAAATAAACGGTGCCACGAAAAAGATAAACGGTAGCGTGACGAGAGGGTAATAAGCAAATAATGCAATGAGAGAGCCGATATGAGTTATTATATAACCAATCCCTAAAGCAAGATTGCCTTCCTCGCCAGGATGTAATTCTAGTTCGATTGGAGCTGTTCCTAATTGAAAGATTATAGGAAGTACCCAATATATCAAATAGAAAACCATGATTCCTAGCATTACTCTAAAATAAACTTTGCCAGCAAATTTTTTACGGATGAAAAAGTATGGTATCACTACTATAATAATTGGAATTGCGTTAAGCAAGAACAAAGCTACTATTTCGATAACATTCATTTTTATTCTCTAACCTTTTTGAGTAAATAGAAATTATTTTTTAATATTAGTATGCAAATATTATTATAAGAGTTTAGTTATTCTAATATTTTTTATTTTTGATATGATGACAGAAAATACAATCGGTATTATAGTCGACGATGATTTTGCTTCCAAACACATTCCCCCATATCCAAAACCATCTTTTATTTCTTTTGAACATCCCTTTAGGATAAGATCTATTCTAAACCATTTAGAACGGAACAATATATTTAAAAATAATCGCATAATTAAGGTTGCTCCTAAAATTGTTACAGAATCTATTCTAGAGCTCGCTCATTCGAAATATCATATTGAAGCAATTAAGCGCATCTCTAACATAGGAGGGGGTTTTCTTGACGAAGATGTTTTTGTATCAGACGATACTTATGCTTTAGCTAAAAAAGCTGTTGGTGGAGCTATAGAAGCAATTGAAGGCGTAATAAATGGTAGGTTTGACCAATCGTTTGCCTTAATAAGACCTCCCGGACACCACGCGTTTAGAGAGAAAGCGTCAGGACTCTGCATATTCAATAATATCGCAAATTCTATCCTTTATCTACGAAAGCAATTGAAATTTAGTCAGAAAATTGCAATAATTGATATTGACGATCATTTCGGAGATGGTCTTGCGCAATTTTTCTACGATGATCCTTCAATTCTTTACTTTTCTATCCACGAATTTGATTTTTCTGGAGGCGATTTAGGTATGATTGACGAACTTGGAATAGACGAGGGAATTGGTAAAAACATTAATTTTCCCGTGCCAGCAGGCATAACGAATAGCGATTTTCTTTATTGTCTTGAATTGCTAGACCCAATAATTAAAGAGTTCAAGCCAGAACTTATCATTGTTGCTGCAGGTTTTGATATGTATTTTGCAGATCCTATTGGAAACTGTTTATTGACTAGTATTGCATACAATAAATTTACTGAAAGATTATTAAAAATTGCAGAAGAAGTATGTAAAGGAAAAATATCTTTTATTTTAGAAGGAGGATACAATATAATAGGATTACCTTACTGTGTTCACGCCGTTATCAAAGCTCTATTAAATGAAAAGTACGAACCTCCTGAATTCGAGAAAAAATTCTCATTATCGGACGAATCTAAAAGAGAAGAATTAGAAAAAATCAAAAACTTTCTCATGGATTTATTACATCCTCTTGGAACCCAATAAACCGCAAAAAAAAAAATTATAAAAAAAAACTTTATAGGAAATTCACTAATTTTAGCGCGAAAGATTGAACTGTAAATAAGGCGTCTCTAGGTCCAGCTTGAGGGTTAATGTAGCAAATAAGCGCGCCCGTTCCACCAATTGGAATAGGTGCTATAATAATGTGTCGTTTGCCCGTGATATTCGTACCAATCTTTCTTTCCTCAGTATTTTCTACTATCATATATTTAATTCCTTGGAGCGAAATATTTGATATTCCCCTTTGCCCAAGTTCAAGTTTTGCTTTTAATAATGCATTAACATTGTTTAAATCGCTGGAGAGATCCCAATTCTGAGTTTGAGTAATTATAGATCCAGATTTATTAATAATAGCTACTCCATCAATATTCTGCTCTGTATTTAGAAGTTCATCAATAATTGTTTCAATTTCTGTTG
Source organism: Promethearchaeota archaeon (assembly GCA_030612905.1). Classification (GTDB taxonomy): domain Archaea; phylum Asgardarchaeota; class Lokiarchaeia; order Sigyniarchaeales; family SOKP01; genus SOKP01. The sequence goes on along the minus strand of JAUWNA010000288.1, from coordinate 1,506 downwards.
ACATTATTATTATTCCCAAAATTTTTATTATGATTTTATTATATAACTATACAAACAATTTATATAAAAAATTAATTTTTACTAACGGTGAAAAATCAGTAATGATGCGTTTATTTAAAAAATCAGTTATGATGGTTTTACGGGAGAAAAAACAATTTACAGTTTTTTGTTTGATGTATACCTTTTTAATCTTTTGGACAAGTTATTCAATCGAATTGGTACTAAAGACACCAGGTTTAGGTCTCGCGAGCACAAGTTTCTTCATGGCTTTATCTGTAGGAATATTTTTATCCTTACTATATGCTTGGTTAATAGTGAGACGTAATTCGAAAACTATAGCAACTTTGAAATGCATTGGATGGACTAATAAAGATATTAACTCGTTAATTTCGGGATTTATTCTATTCACAACATTCATAGGCTTTTTTATTATTATTGAAGTATTATTTCATTACGTAGCTTTTTTTGCGTACATTAACCCAACAAGCCCATCGGTACCTTTAGTAAACCTTTTACCGGTTTTTGTAACTTTTACAATTTTTCTATTTTTCCAAATTTTGGCGATTTTGTTAGCTAATAGAAAAATCTTGAAAGTGAGACCAATTATCGCATTAAAGAGGGTAGGTGTATAAGGAGGGAAAAAAAATGCCTGTAGATAAAGACACTATGATAGAAGCTATTGATGTAAATAAAGAATATCGGCGAGCTGGTGCGATTATTCGCGCTTTAGTCGATGTAAATCTTACGATTAAATCGGGCGAATTTGTGTTAGTCCAAGGTCCGACGGGATGCGGGAAAAGTACGCTCCTCAATGTATTAAGCGGTATTGACCTACCAGATTCGGGAAAAATAATATTTGATGGAGAAAATATTGCTAGAGCGCAAGAAGCAAGACTTAGCAAACTAAGAAGACAAAAAATTGGTTTTGTCTTTCAAGATTTCAACTTAATTCCTACTTTAACTGCTATTGAAAATGTAGCGGCTTTATTGTGGCCCACAGTTTTAAGAGAGAAAGAAATCGAAAACCGAGCAATTGCAGCGCTAAGAGACGTTAATTTACTTGAAAGAAAAGATCATTATCCCGTAGAAATGTCTGGTGGTGAAAAACAGAGATGCGGGCTCGCAAGGGCTATTATCCATCGTCCAAGGGTAATTTTAGCTGATGAACCAACGGGTAATCTTGATCCTGAATCTGAGAAGCAGGTAATGGACCTCTTAAAGCAAATTAACAAGGATATGGAAACTACAATAATAGTAGTAACCCATAGAGGTTCTTTAGCTTCTTACGCTAATAAAATCATTAGAATGGATAAAGGTGCAATTGTCAGCATAAAATAAAAATCTTTTATTTAAAACTTTTTTCTTTAAATTTTTTTTATATCGTATGATAACTCTAAAATGGCTTAATTATTTAGTTAATCTAAGTTGTTTTAAAATAAAAACTACAAATTATTCTATTTGGATTTCTAACAAGATAGTAACAGTAAAAACAAAATTTTAAATATA
>JAUWNA010000477.1 GCA_030612905.1 Promethearchaeota archaeon | reverse complement strand
TAGGCGAGATCATGGCAACTCTTAAAGAAGTATTTGGAACCTATGTAGAAGATTCAATATTTTAAATGAGGTAAATAATATGGCAGAACAGAGAAAAATTAAAGTTTTAGTTTGTAAACCAGGTCTTGACGGACACGATAGGGGCGCTAAAGTTCTTGCTCGAGCTTTGCGAGATGCGGGTATGGAAGTTATTTACACTGGACTCCATCAAACGCCAGCCGACATTGTTTCGACAATCATTCAAGAAGATCCCGATGCAGTTATGCTTAGCATGCTATCTGGAGCACATAACGCATTATGTCCAGTTATAATGGAAAAATTAAAAGAAAATGGAATTGACGATGTTCTTGTGGGTGTTGGGGGTATTATCCCTGGTGAGGACAAAATTTTTCTCGAAAAACACGGATTAAAAGGGTTTTACGGACCAGGTACTGAGCTAAAAACTATTGTTGAATTCGTTAAAAACAATTTAAAAAGATAGCGTACAATGCCTTATTCTGATCTTATAGAAAAATTGCTAGAAGGAAATACCAGAGCAGCAGCTCGTCTAATCACTTTAGTAGAAAATGATATTGAAGCCGCAGAAGAAATTATTAATGTAATATATAAGAATACGGGGAACGCATATATTTTAGGCGTTACAGGGGCGCCAGGAAGCGGTAAATCTACTTTTATCTCAAATTTAACGAAGTTTTTTGTTAAGCAAGGCAAAAAAATTGGAATAATTTGCGTAGATCCATCATCTCCTTTAACAGGAGGTGCTTTGTTAGGAGATAGAATCCGAATGAAAGAAAACTTTTCTCTAGATAATGTTTTTATTAGAAGCATGGCAAATAGAGGACAACTAGGTGGATTAGCTAGAGCAACTGAAGATTCGATAAAGATCTTAGACGCTTACGGATGTGATGTAGTTATTGTTGAAACCGTTGGAGTAGGACAATCAGAAGTAGATATATTTAAATCAGCCCATACTGTTGTTGTACTCTTAGTCCCTGGATTGGGAGACGATATTCAAGCTATTAAAGCTGGTATCATGGAAATCACAGATATTTTTGTTATAAACAAGATGGATCTATCTGGGGCTGACAAAAGGGTTTCTGAAATTACTCAGATGTTAGAATTAGATATGAATTATAAGTATCAATCTAATAATCTTGATGAAAATTACGCAAAAATAGCGAAATGGACTCCCAAAATCGTAAAAGTTAATTCGAAAACAAGCGAAAATTTTGAAGAAGTAATTGAACTAATTGAAGAGCACAAAAAATTCTTAGAAGAATCAGGAATCATTGAAAATTATCAAGTAAATCGAATAAAAAGCGAAACACTTCAAATTCTAAAGCATAAAATCACAAAAAAAGTAGAAGGTTTAATTAGTTCCAACTCTGATATTGACGAATATATCAGATTAGTTATGGATAAAAGCCTTGACCCTTATTCTATGGCAAATTTAATTATTAAATTGTTAGGATTAGAATAAAAAGCAATTTTATAAAAGGATAGAAAAGTAATAGATTTAATTTTAATCGTCCCTTAAAAGATATATTAGATATTAAATGGATAGTCTTAAAAATGAAAAACATATCTCTTTCAAGTAATACTATTTTAATCTACCGTATAATTTTTGCTGGACTAAGCTGGTTTACTTTTATAGCTAGCGCAGTTAATTATGCCCTAAATTTTGGCCCAATTCTCGAATGGTTTAATAGTTTTAAAGCTTTCACCATGCAAACAAACTTAATAGTTACTATATGGTTTACATTAGCAATTCTATGGCATAACAAGCCAGAGACTCTTGAAAAAATTTCAGGTCCTCTCAAAGGCGCTCTTACTCTCTATATCACAATAACCTTTATTTTCTTTGCAGTTTTATTGTCCCCTTTTTACCAACCCACTGGATTTGCAGCATTTAGCAATCTTGTTTTGCACTATATTACCCCAATCGCATTTATAGTCGATTGGGTATTAACTGAAACTAAATTGAGATATAAATGGAACTACTTACCCTACTGGATTATATATCCATTATGTTATTTAGTGTTTATTTTTATACATGGCACATTTACAGGTAATTATTTATATTTTTTTCTAGATATCAATGCACTCGGCATTTTAGGGTATGCTTTATTCGTCTCAATTTTAATTACAGCAGGTTTAGTTTTGGGGGCCCTATATATTGCTATTAACAGAAAAAGAACTAAACTTAAAAATTAATTAAATAACATCTTCTTTTTTTTTAAAAAGTTTCGAGACATTTGAAAACTTATTTTTTCTTAGGATCAATCCATTCAGAATAGATCTCTTCAACAACAAGAGACTTACTACGATTGCATTTTTCACATTCTTCGTCGTCCAACTTTTTAAAAGTAAAGTCTCCCGCTTTAAACTCTCGAGAATACTTAGCCTTGCATTCACCACACTTTAAGACCGTTGTTTTCTTCTGTATAAAGCGATCTTT
>JAUWNA010000313.1 GCA_030612905.1 Promethearchaeota archaeon | reverse complement strand
TTTCTTAAAATTCTCAATATTCGGAACTCTTGTACCTTCAGTTATAATTGCTATTGGGTTGGATTTACAAGCTTGTTTAATGAAAACATCCACCCAAACGCTATGAAATCCGTGGCGTCTAAAATCGCCTGTGTAAACGATGCTTCTACCATCGCACTCAATAATATAGGAACAAGCCCCTGGAATTGAATGGTCTGTTTGAAACTGAGTAATATTAACCTCACCTTGAGACGATTTAAATGGTAAAGGTGTGCCTTCTTTTATAATCTTAATTGGTCTCTTAATTTCTGATTTTTTGTAATCTGGTTTCGTTGCTCTCTTATATTCAATTTCACTATCCTTACTTTGTCTTTTTTTTGGAACGATTTGAAAAGTTTCATAAAAATTTAAAACTTCGTGTAAGAGAGGGTCAGTTGAAGTGCTTGTAAGATGTTTAATTATCGTATTTGAAATCCAGTTCATATAGATTGGTGTGTTTTGTTTGAGAAAACATATGAATTTGTAGTGGTCCATATGTGCGTGCGTAAGAAAAAAAGCATCAACAATATTTTCATTAGTAGTAATAATTTTATATGGTTCTGAATTTAAAATATCCGAAAATGGAGTAATTAGATCGTTCCGGTATAATTTATTAATGGAGGGTATAAGACCTAAGTACAAATAATCAATAATTCCATTTAATTTGCGTGGATTAAGAAATTCTGAAAAATATTTTTGATTTTCACTAAAAGAAAGACCAAAGTCAAAGAGAAACTTTTTATCTCCAATATTAATGAAGATTTTATTTCCTCCAATTTCGTTAATTCCACCAAAAATTTCAATATTCATTTTTACATTATGGATAAATCAATTGTAGATATAAAAATAATAACCCTAAATAGAATCATAAAATAATTGAGATATAAACCTTTACTTTATTGAATTAGCTAAATATAACATTAAGATTACAAAATTTAATAAAAAATAAAAGAAAAGGTTATTTAATCGAAATCCGTTCCACATTGGTTGCAGAAATTAGCTTTAATAGGCAATTTCGCGCCACATTTTGGACAGAATTTGCTATCAAGGTTTTCCGTGATAGAATCGTTGTTTTTTGCTTTTTCTGTAGAAACTTCTTTTTCTACTTTCTTAGGTTTCTTTATTCCATATTGACCAAGAACAGCAAGTGCAGTTCCAGTAAATGCAATCCCTGAATTGTAAGTAAACATGCTGCACATTTGATTCAAAATTGCTTGAACGGTAGGGCTAACGGAAATAGCTGGGTGCCCCAAGATCCACATACCTATGTAAAAGACTAACCCTATCATTCCAAAAATCGTGGCAACGCTAATGATAATTTTACCTAATCTAATTTGGTTAAGAAATATCAAGATAGCTCCTACAACAACAGAATATCCCCCATAAAATGAAATGTACTCTAAAATTGTTAGTATTATGGCAACCAATGGCATTAATTCTGGACTAATATAAGAAGATACAAGATTAGCCAAATAGAAGTAAAACTCGGCGCTCCCCGTTGCTGAACCTATAATCATTAAAATTCCACCAAGAAAACACAATAAAATCGATGTTAAATTTTTCATTAATCCCACTTTTTTAATTTTTTTTTTATTTAAGATATCAATAACATCAATAATATAAAAATTAAAGTTTGAGTTTTTACATCACTAAATTTTAATTCTTTTGGGGTGAGTATAAATATTCATCGTACCACCCCTGACAAAGCCAATTAAAGTAATTCCATAGGAAAAAGCTAATCTTATACCAGATTCAATAGCGGCAGATAACGAAGCAACGATAGGGATTTGCGCTCTTACAGCCTTCAGAACCGAATCACCTGTTAACCTACCGGTTGAGGTTAAAATTTTATTGTCGAGCGATTCTCCTTTTAATAATAAATATCCAATTACTTTATCAATCGCGTTGTGCCTTCCTACATCTTCTTTAACAGTTATTAGGTTTCCAGCCATATCAAAGATCGCAGCTCCGTGGCAACCGCCTGTATCTCTAAATAGTTTTGTCTCTTGTTGCATCTTAACGATAGTCGAAAAAATCACTTCTTGGCTTATTGTCTCTTGTTTTTTAAGATCAACTATTGCTTTGGTCTCCTTCAATTTTTCTTTGATTAAATTGCGCCAAGGCGAGGGAATTCCACAGGTAGTATCAATCACTCTACTAACGGGATTCACGTCTAAAATTTTTGAACTGAAATTTATATTCTCCACTAAATCAATGTAAACCCGTTCTTCCATATTATCAATCTTGATAACCTTAATATCTTCTATATTATTTATAATTCCTATAGAATACAAGAATCCAATAGCCAATTCCTTTAAATCCTTATTTAAACATATTATATTTGCTAAGGGTTCTGAATTTACAATAATATCGATTGGGCTCTCTATTAGAACTACATCTATCTCTTCGATTCTTTGATCCTTGCGAATTCTAGTAATATTTACCTTTCTTTGAAACATCTACCATTCCCTTTTCTTAATTAAGATAATATTTAAAGAAGGTTTAAATATATTTTAATTACTTAGCTAATAAAATAAACTTCTATTTATTATAAATCTATTACATAGCAATTTTAAACGATTTAGATAGATTGAAAGGGATTATCATACTTTCGAGCAAATTTCGAATACTTTTAGAATTAAAAAAATATTGACAACAATAGTAAGGAAAAATTGACTATTACCTTTAATTTAAATATTACAAAATCCTTATAAAACTAGATGAAGAGACCTATATATAAAACCATATCCTTTCAAGAGTTGAAACAAAGTACGAATGATGTTTTTGAGCAATATGATGAAATTCAATTAGCATATCTTTATGGCTCATATGCTAACGCAACTCAAACGGAATTTAGTGATATTGATATAGGAATTGTTTTAATAGAAAATTTTAAAGAATCTGCTTTATATTTTGCTGAATTAAGTGTGAAGATTGAAAAAACTTTAAATTTCCAAATTAATATAGATTTAAGAATTTTAAATGAAGCAACACCTCGATTTTTATTTCAAGTAATCAAAAATAATAAAATTCTATATTGCAAGAATAAAACTATTATGCATGAGTTTGAACTTAAGGTTATGTATGAGTATCAAGATATTAAGCCAATGTTAGACATGTACGATAAAATTTCAGTAATGGAGGTAATTAATGATGAAAATTGATCGTGATGTTCTTTTAACTAGGTTTAAAAAAATGGACAATTTAATTCAAAATTTAAAAGAAATAAAGAAAAAACCCAAAGATGAATTCCTCTCTAATTACCTCCTTCATTTAAGCACCCAAAGAGCCTTAGAAATGTGTATTAATATTTGTATCGATGTGGGAAACCATATTCTTTCAATGAATAAGAACGGAAAACCAGAAACTTATGGTGATATTTTCACTGAATTATCGAAACTAGGTTTAATAAATAAAGAATTGAAAGAAATTCTTATAAAAATGGTAAAGTTCCGTAATCTATTAGGTCATTTGTATATGGAAATAAGCAACGAAAAAATATATGAAATTCTCCAAGAAAATCTTGATGATTTCAATCTTTTTAAAAAAGAGATATATTCGAAATTTAAAGAACAATTATTAAATGAAAAGTAAAAATTAATGAAAAGTAATTAGAAACGATAATTTTTAAACAGCTACAAATA
>JAUWNA010000414.1 GCA_030612905.1 Promethearchaeota archaeon | reverse complement strand
TTTTCACTATCGGTTTTCTTTTTATTTGGCATTTTTTAAACCATTTTTATATTTGTTTTTAGGTAACTTAAGAAAGTTTTTACTTATAAATTTATGCCAAATTTTTACCAATAATTCTTGTGAAAGGACTGTTTCACGATCTGTATCACTTGAATTCTAAAAATAAAAAAAAAAGTTAAAATTTTTATTATATATTAATTGTTGGTATTGGTTCTTTCAAACCATAGTGAAGTGCTAAAAATCCCATGACTGAAGCAAAAATTGCTAAACTTGGCCAAAAAAAAGCCCATGGAGCTTCGAACAAATGATTTCTTGCGTCAATGACATTATTCCCTAATTGTACTAGCAAAGGATCGGAAAATCCAAAGAAACCTCTTGCTTCGAATAACAAAATATTGAATATCATTAATAACGGGAAATATGCAATTAACTTCTTTACGGTTAACTTTAAGCTGTAATTTCCCTTACTGATTATTAAAGTAACCCCAATTATCATAAACATTGCAATAACGCTCATTATTACTGAGATATTTGTTCCCAAAATACCCAAAAATATTATTATCACTAGTACGCTGGGTATTATGTAAAGGGCTATAATGAATCTCAATACCAATCCTTTTACCCACCTATGAACTTTAGATATATAAACAAATAATATTCCTATTGCAAATCCTATGAGACTAGGCAGGATACAAATTATTATCAATGTTGACACACCATATGCCAATAATGCAAGTACGTCGCGTCCAAACTTAGCTTGTCCTAAGGGGTGAGTTGCAGATGGCGGATCCCAAGCACCGGTATAAACGCCAGTTGCTTGTTCTAAAGTCAATTGCGTTAAGACCTGTGGAAATATAGCTACTATTATTGTAAACACCACAATTGCTAAACCTATTATTGTTAATGGAGATTTTAGATGATAAAAAATAAAATCTTTAAATTTTTGGTCTGAATCGACAGTATCAACTTTTAAGATTTTATTCAACTCTTTTTTTTAATAAATAAAGATAATATAAATCCTTAAGATACTGAAATATATAAATGTGAGGAATTAAATAATAATCATATTTACTATATGGGGTGACTTTTAATGCTTACCAAAAAAGAAATAGAAAATTAGGGAGGTATTTCGGAGTTGTTGGATTGCAGATGGAATATAATGGGGGATATGGGCAATCATTTAAACTTTTGCACATAGATCCTGACACGCTTAATAATATCGCTGTAGAATTAGATTGGAAATTTAAAATTCTTCATAAAGAAGAGAAGGGTTCTTATTTAGCTAAGATTTTCAAATAATTGAAATAATAAAAATCTTACTTACAAAGTTCCAAGAAAATTTGAAACATTTGAAGATTTAGGAACCTTTACCTTGAAGTAATTCTCAACGATTTCAAAAAGAAAATCGAGATATTTTAATTTGATTTTTACATTGTTAATTCTAGATAAATCTTCAATTACTTTTTTCGAATAAACATTCTCTTTCTTTTTTAAACCTTTAACTATGTCTATTATCGTTTCAGATAATTCGTAAGCTTTTTGAAGTCCATTTTGTAGATTTATTAAACTGAGTATTGGCTCATATTCCTCAAAAAATTTCTGAACTAAGGCTCTTTCTATGCCTAATTTTTTTACATTAATAATACCATCGTCGTCCTTTATAATATTCTTACGGTTAAAGACAATATAATCGTTATAACTTTCGCTATTATATTGCTCTTCTGAAATGACAATAAGCTCAGTTTCAAAAGAATTCCTAGTTATATAATCAAAAAACACTCGAACATCATCAAACATAAATAGCTGGTCAAAAATTAAAACAATCTTTCTCTTATGTAATATAGCTCTAATTATATAAGCGATTAAAGAAGCAGACAAATTAAGTTTGATTAAACTTACATTAATTGAATCAAGTTGAACGGAGTCCTTCGGTTCTATGCTTTTTTTGGGAATTATATCAGGAAGTTCTAATTGGAAATCCGTTATAAATGTGTCTCTCACTATGAAGTTCTTATCTATGTAAGCAACGAAAGAATGCTCGCAAATAATTCCTTCTGACACATTTACTGCAAACACCCCTCTTTTAGCTTTTTCTACCTCGACTTCAGAAACTTCAATAAAACCTATACCTGGACATGAGGGGCAACGAACTTCTATTTTCTTCATATTCAAAAATCTTAATGATTGTAATATAATTTAAAAGTTTCGATTAAATACGAACTGTAATTAATTCTTAATTATTTTTATATTTAAATTTTAACTGAGTTAGTAAATTGAAATAGTTGATTTATATACAGTAATAATCTCTAAAACATTTTTAATATCTTTGGATTTTTGCGTATTTTTTCTCAATAAAATTAGCTATTAATAAGGAAATTAATGTAGCTAAATTCTCCGCAATCAAAAATGACATGATATTGTTTAAGAAAGTATAACACACTCCGTATGCAATAAAAAAAACGCAAATAAACACAGGGAAGGTTATAATTAAAGGTCTTACAATCGGAAAATACAAGAATTTTTTAATTTTCGAGATTTGTTGCGATTTACTAAATTGAGTTTTTAGTATTTTCCGTTTTTCGACTTGAGCAAAAGATTCAAAAATAATAACTACGCCAAAAAATAAGGCTATTGTTGCTCCAATAGGGATTAGGATTACAACAAGATGATTACCTACGCCTAAAAAGTATTGAGCTATAAATATAAAAAGTACCTGGAAAAGCCCACAAGCACCGAATAGCATGAAAGCAATCGATATATATTCTTTAGATGACCAGCGAAATTTTATTGGCATTTTAATCTAATTCTTTTCTGTAATTTGGTGGGCCAAGGGAGGATTGAACTCCCGACCTTCCGCACGTCAAGCGGACGTCATACGACTAGACCATTGGCCCGTGTTTAAGTTATATATAAAAAATACTAAACTTAGA
>JAUWNA010000092.1 GCA_030612905.1 Promethearchaeota archaeon | reverse complement strand
TCCAAAAGTAATACTCGAATCTGATAGGTTAATCTTGTTGAACCAAGTTAGCGTAGATCCTCTGTTTAAATGCACGATATCATTACTAAACACCTATTCTCTTGTGTCTAATCAATTTCAAAAAATTCATAAAAATGTAAGAAGCGGAAAAGATTACTTACATTTAGATCAATACAAACAAGATTTAATTACTAATATCCTTGATGTTTTCAGCGTCAAAAAGCCAAGTCTAGTTATAAACGATTTGTTCTACTTTTTAGAAGGCGCTGGACCGTTTATTTACAAAGATTCTAATTTAAAGCGTACAAATTTAATTGTAGTAGGAAATGATGCGGTAGCAGTTGATTTAATTACTTTAAGATTGTTCGAGATTGATTTATTAAAAAGTGATATCCTCTTAGAAGCGCGTAATAGAAGCTTAGGAATAACTGATATACCTAATATTAAGTTAGTAGGCGAAAATCTTGAAGCTATCAAGTTAACTGTTGATTTTTGCGTGAATAAATTGGAAGATATTAATTTTAAAAACACATATGTAAAAGCGGGGCGAGTTTGCTCTGGATGCTTCAAAGAAGCGTATCACCTATTGAATCTAATGAAAACTCACATGACAAAAGATTTAAAATATATAATAAAACAATCCTTCTTGGTCGGAGAAAAGCCTCCAAAACCGGAATCTTTAGAAAACATTATTTTATTTGGAGATTGTGCTATTGAAAGCACAGAGGATCGTGAGTTTAGAAAAATAATTATAACAAATAGCAAGGATTACTTGGAAACTGCTAAAAAAAAGCTAAAAAAAGATTCAAAAGCTCAAGATAAACCCAAAATTAAAGAAAAAGTAAATAAAAAGATTGTCGAACTTCCAGGGTGCCCTCCAAGTAGAATTGATTGCTTAAATTCTCTTATCAGCTATTATGGAAAATCACAAGTCCCAAATTTATTCTTTTTTAATAATCTAATAAAAACATTTTATAATCAAGAGACAGATAAAAAAACTAAATGAAGAGATTATATTCGCTATGATAAATCAATATTTCAAGGAAAACTGGCTAAAAATCTTAAAGTTTAACTCAAAAGTAAATATAATTGAAGACCCAAAAGAGTTAAAAGAAACGGTAAGAATTCCCTTAACACCAAATGAAGTCAATCCCTTCCTTTTGTATCGCTTGTTTGAGCTCTTATATCCTAAATTCGTAAACGACCAACAAAACATTCTTGATATAGTAATATCGGATTTTGAGCTCGATAACATCGTATTTGGGCTTTACTTGTATGAAACAACTAAATCAGGAATACATGCAAGAATTAAAGGACTTCCTAAAGATTCTATTGAAATTAAGCAAGATGATTTACGCAATCTGGATGCACTCTTCAATAGAATTCAATCAATTATACAAAAAGACCACGGAATAAAGATTTCTTCTATAAGATTGCTAAAAAAAAGAACCATCGATTTAATGAATAGTCACTGCGAAAGATTGACCAAGTCCACTTATTACGAATTTATTCAGAGTCTCCTAGATATAATTCAAATTTTACTAGAGCAGGAACTAATTTTTATTTATCCTGAACCAAATATTTTAAGATTTTTGAAAAGTAGCGTTGCTTTACTGGATGGCATTAAATTCTCAAAAGTCTTTGAATTCATTGAAAGCGTAATCCCTTCAATTAACGCTTTATTTGTAATAAACTCCAATAATTTACCAATCTTGCTAAAAATAAAAAAGGATAATACAAAATCTTTACATCCCGAAATTGAACTCAATTTAAATTTGTTAGAAAGCGAAAAATATAATTTTAACGAGCAAAATCTCTTACCCGACTTAAAGGGCCTTCAAGCTGATTTTAAAACTGATAAAGTACTTAGCATAGACCAAAGTTCTCTTCTCATTTTTCTTTCAGAATTATTTGAAATGGAAGTTCCCCCGAGCAAAGAAAAAGTAAAATTAATCTTCCAAAAATTTTTGTATGGAATCAGGAGTTACGATTTATATTGGAATATGGTTCCTAAGCCAATAATATCCAATACTTTAGTTAGGTATTTAATTAGACTTTTTGGAATCAATCTTAATCTAAAGAAACTTTCTCATTGGGCTATACCGGATTTTATTTTCGGGCTTTTTGATACTTATATAGGACTAAATGCTAATATTTTAATTATCTTAACTGACCAAATAAATAAAACTCCAAATTCAACTAATCTTAATCTTATGCTAGTAAAAATTGAAAATGGTGTAATAAATAAGCTTGAATATATTAGCGATAAAAATTTTCTTTCAAAAGTTAATCAAGAGTCACTTGAATCAATTAGGCTAAGCGTTTCTGAAAAATATGGTTTTATTACAACCGTTTTTAAAGCAGATAAATTCCTTATTAAGGCTGTTCTAAACGTTTTTCTTATCAATTTTCACAAAACTTCATTGTTTTCAATCTTAAGAGTTGTTAAATTACTGAAAAAACAACAATATTTTCAAATATATCCTGAAATACCCCCATATACCTTAATAAAGAATAGAAGAAGTTTCTCTCTTTTAAAAGATGTGTTGTCTATTGCTATCGATAAGCATGAGTTTTAGATAAGACGATTACTTTAAAAAGCCCTTAACTTTTAATAATTCGGCGTTTAAGATAGCTCCACCTGCCGCACCTCTAATTGTATTATGACTTAACGCGACAAACTTGTAATCGAAAACATTATCTTTCCTTAATCGACCAATAGTAACTGCCATACCTTTATCGTTATCTCTGTCTTTCCTTGGTTGTGGCCTATTAGAGTTTTCTAAGTAAATAATCGGTTGCTTTGGCGCGAACGGTAATTCTAACTCTTGAGGAAGTGATTTAAACTCTTTCCAGATTTTAATAATTTGTTCTTTTGTAGGTATTTTATTTTTAAATTTCACATTGACACATGCCGTGTGGCCGTCTGTAACTGGAACCCGCGTACAGTTTGCACTTATTTGTATAGAATCGTTGCTATTAATTCCTTTTTCTCCAATTTTTCCTAAGACTTTTAAGGGCTCCTTTTCAGATTTCTCTTCCTCCCCTCCAATATAAGGTACGATGTTATCCACCATATCTAAAGAAGAGACTCCCGGGTATCCCGCCCCAGAAACAGCTTGAAGTGTAGTTACGATCAATTTTTCTACTTTAAATCCATTTACTTCGAGAGCATAAATTGGAGTTATATAACTCTGAATTGAACAATTAGGTTTAACCACGACAAATCCTTTTGATATCCCTCTATTTTTTTGTTGAATAGGAATTATTTCTATGTGGTTGTGGTTAATTTCTGGGATAATCATGGGCACATCCGCAGTCCATCTGTTAGCTGAACTGTTACTGATAACGGGAATTCCTTTCTTAGCGTACTTAAATTCAATTATTTTTGTATCTTCTTTTTGTGGTAAGTCCATAGCTGAAAATACGAAGCTTATATTAGATTTAAGGGAGTCAAAATCTTGAACATCTCTGACGATTAAATCTTTAACTTCTTTAGGAATTTCTATCGACATCTGCCACTTTTCTTTTACAGCTTCCTCGTAAGGTTTACTTGCGGATCTAGGTGAGGCTGCAACATCAGCAATTTCAAACCAGGGGTGCTCTTTCAATAATTTAATATAATTCTGGCCAACCATGCCTGTGGCTCCTAAAATTCCAATTTTTATTTTTTCCGAAGGCATATTAGTTCAAGCTGATATTAAATTTTTATACTCTTAAATGAGTAATTATAGAATAATTTTATTAAATTAATAATTTATAAATATCATAATAATCAAAAACTTGTTGTAAAATATATGCCAAGCCAGAATGCTGATTTATTGAAAAAAGCTGAACAGTTGATCTTTCAATCAAAAATTGCAATAAGAAATAAAAAATATACATCAGCTATTTCGTCTTTATTAATAGCTAAAGATCTCTACACTAAATTAGAATTAACAGGAGAAATTGGGATAGTAATAAAAGAAATTGTTCGATTAAAGAATTTAAAAAAAGAGGAAAATATCTCTTTAACTGTGTCTAAAGATAAATTCATTACTCCCAACGATAGAATCCCTTTTAAATCCCGTTTGAATAATGAAAAAGCAGTACTGTCTGAAGATAATCAGATATCAGAGATAAAGGGAAACGAAGTATTGGAAATTGCTAGAGAATTAGCTCTGGAAGACAGATTTGATGAATCTGTGAAGCTTTATAACAAAGCGTATAATATTTTCAACCAACTTAATTACAATTACGAATGTAAGCAAATATTATGGCAAATAAATGAAATTAAAGAATACCAACGATGGGGCCAATTACGAAAATCTAAAGGTATTCAAGTTCCATTAAAAGATATCGTAGCGTTAGCTTCTGCTGAAAGAAGGCGACAGAAAATACAAAAAGGTTTAGGCGTAGTGAGAAAACCTATAAAACTTGCTGGAAGTAAATTAGAAAAACAAAAAGACCCCGTTATAGCTCAACGTAAAAAATACAAATTATTTGACCAAATGAAAAAAAGTGAGGAAATAGAAAAGGAGCTATCAAACAGATCAATTTCAATGGCACAAGAACAAGATGATCAAAGGAATCAAAAATGGAAAGAACAGCAAAACAAATTAAAACTACTTCGAAAAAAGAAAATGCAAGAAGAAGCTCTTACTGCAAAAGCACAGGATCTCTTAAACAAAGGAAACCAAAGTCTTCAACAAAAAGATTACGGCGAGGCTAAATCTTTATATAGACAAGCGATTGAATTATTTACTCAGCTTGGTTGGCGTGATCAAATAACAGTTTTGCGAAATGAGTTATTAAATATAGATCGATATAGAAAAGAAGAAGAATTGAAGTTAGAACGAACTACACTAAAAAAATTAGAAGCGGAACAAGAATTTCAGAAAAAAGTTTCAAGTGCTTTAAGCGAGAAGCAAAGATATAAAGCAAAGCTACAGCAAAGACAACTTGCTCTTTCTCCTGAAATTAAAAATAAGTTAGAGAAAGCAGAGCTAATAAGAGCTAAAGCAGAAAAAGAAGAGAGTATGAACAAATTTTCCAGGGTTCTGGCTCGGTATCAGTATATTCTCCAATTATACGAATCTATTCCTAAAGATTCCATTGATTTAGAGCAAAAGATTTTTGATACTGAGCAAAAAATTTTGAAGCTAAAAGCGAAATTGTAATATTTTAGGCTTCTTTTATATAACTAATTAATTTTTGTAACTAAATTTTCATGAAAAACCCCTTTTTAGAATTTTCCCACGTTCATAATTCAAAAGAATTATTAGACATCGCTTTTAAGAGAGCTATGAAAAGTAGCGCTAAAGTTTCAAAGAATGCACCTATTCTTTTAAAGGCAAAAAAAAAAGAATATACACGAATAAAAGTAGCAAATAAGGAATTAATAGATAGAATTCTTGCTATAATTAAGAAAGTGCCAATAATAGACGATCTGCCTGATTTTTACAAAGAGTTGGCGTCATTATTGGTCGATGTTGACGAGTTAAAATTAACTCTTGGAAAACTTAATGGAATATTACCCATTTTAAGCAAATTAGAAAGGGAACATTCAAAACAATTAAGTCAGATTGAAGCACCTAGAGACGCTGATCGAATCAGAAGAGCTGCTTTCGGAAGAATTTCGTCGATAATTAGAAAACAAAATAAAAACCTCGAATATTTGAATAGCGTTAGAGGGAGATTAAAAGAAATCCCCTCCCTCGATTATACTACGCATTGTATCGTAGTCGCGGGATATCCCAACGTGGGTAAAAGCAGTATTGTGAAAAATATTTCGACAAATAAAAAAGTCGAAATTCAAGAATACCCATTCACAACAAAAAAATTATCATTAGGTCATCTATTTATCGAGAGGCGATTTGATTCAATTAAATTGCAAATTATGGACACACCCGGAATATTGGACAGGTCAATGGTAGAAAGAAACAACATTGAATTACAAGCAGTTTTAGCCCTAAAATTAATATCTGACTTAATTCTTTTCGTATTTGACCCAACTCCCGCATGTGGTTATTCTATTGATTCGCAATTGGACTTATTTTACGAAATAAAAAATAATTTTACTAAAGAGGGAAAAATCCAGATAGTAATTCTATTCAATAAAATGGATTTAGCCAACTCTGATGAGATAGAATATCTTAAAGAAAAACTAAATATAAAAGACGAGGAGTACTTTTTAATTAACGCTTTAACCGGAGAAAACCTTGATAAACTAGTTTATTATTTAAAAAATAAGTACGATAACTCACAGTAATTATCAAAATTGACTCGAAACTATTAATCTTTATTTAGGCATCCTTTTTCAACTAAAAACAAGATTTACCGAGGAAAATTAAAAAAATTAAAAAGATTAAAAGGATAAATTCCATAAATATTGTTTAATAGATTTAAAAAAGTTTTCAAAGTGATGTATATGGAAAAAATAGAAATTGATTTTAAAAATCTAAAAGTCGAGCAGCTAGGCTTTGTCTATAAGGATATTGAAAAACAAGCAAAAATTTTTGAAGAACTCTTCAATATACCGAAATTTGCAATTTTACCAGAATCAACTCAAGTTGTTAAATATAGAGGAAAGGACTCGAAAGTAAACACAAAGATAGCCCTCAGTCGCCAATTTAACACTCAAATTGAATTGATTCAACTTATCGAAGGTGAATCTGTCTATAAAGAATTCTTAGATCAAGGCAGGGAAGGATTTCATCATATCAGTCTTTTTGTTGAAGATAGAGATTCATATATTGAATATTTCGAAAAACGCGGAATTGAAATGATTTATTTAGGATCAATAGGGAAACAATTTTGGGCTTACTTTGATACTGAGGAAATTCTAGGCATGCTTCTTGAGGTACAAGAAACTAGAAAAAGAAGAAAGAAATCGACCTAAAATACAGCAGTTATATTTTTCAATTCTTTATCCAGTTAAAATTGTAAAGGACTTTCTGATTCGGTTTACTTTATAATTATGGTAATTAAATACATTTTAGGAATGGATATTGGTGGAGCGAATACAAAAGCGGCTCTTGTTAAGTTTGAAAACTCAGAAATTTTTAAATCGTTTTCATTTATAGAATATTTTCCTTTCTGGGAAAAAACGTTAAACGACATTCCTAATATGCTCAAGAGAATCATAGAAAGCTTAATTATAAAGAATAAGGTATCCTTAAAAGAAGTAGACTTTATCTCTATTACTATTACTGCCGAGCTTTCAGATGCGTTTCCAACTAAACGCGAAGGCATTTCTACAATATTAGATGCCTTAGAACAAGTCTTTGATGCCGAAAAAATGTTCTTTATTAACAATAATAGCAAATTTATCAA
>JAUWNA010000043.1 GCA_030612905.1 Promethearchaeota archaeon | reverse complement strand
CCTATGATAATTGAATCAAGAAACATCGAATTTGCCACATGTAAAGAATCAAAATATGATAATTGGAATTTTTCTCTTAATTTAATAGAAGTTACGATTATTTTCGAATCTAATGGGATTTCTCCGATATTATTAATATTTTGGAAAAACACAATTTCTTTAAGAATTTTATTTCCATCGACTCCTTTGCTTTTTAATATGAGCTCGTATTCTAAATATGCACTAGAAGGGATATGAACATTCTTGAGTTTATTAGAATCGATCGCTTTGAATATTTTTTCAGAAGCAGTATGTAGTTTATCCTTAACCGATACTAATGCTATCATTAAATCTAATTCAATTAAGGGGATTTATTATTCACCTTATCTATTAACATTTTATCAGCTTTATGTTCTAATTCTTCATATACCAAATTATCATCGTTATGGCATCCTGTTAAAAATTTAAGAGGATCGTGTATAATTATTAATTCTGATTCGTTTTTTTCGGTAAGAATCCAATATATTTTATCTCCTTTTTTAATATTGAGCTTCTTTCTAATCTCTTTAGGAATAGTTGTTAACCCTTTCGTGCTAACTGTAGATGTTGCTTTAATTTTAAACACCAATAACAAACTTTAATACCTAATAAAGAGATGGATTCTTAGTAACTTAAATTTTTCTTAGATTTTTTTACAAATAAATAATTTCGGGTTCTATTTTATTCTTAGATATTCTTAAATAACCGTATGAGCTAATTACCGTAAATTTATTATCGATAGGAGTTGTTGTTCCAGGGTTTAAAAATAAGATATCGTGGTGTATCTCATTAACTGGCCTGTGAGTATGGCCAAAAATCACGATGTTATAATCAGAATTAAGTAAATCTAATTTTTTAATTAACCGTTTAACGATTATATTTGGACCGCCCATCCCATGTAGCATTAATATTTTATGACCGAATAATTCAAATTCCAGCTTTTCAGGAAGCGTTTCTTTTAGTTTTGAGTCAAAATCCATGTTGCCGAGAACCGCAATAATTTTTTCCTTACCAAATTCATCAACAAGGCGTTTATACACCTTATACTCAGTAAAGTCCCCCAAATGAAATACATGATCAACATTTCTTTTCTTAAAATCCTCTAGCACGATTTCAGGAAAAATGGTAGTCCTATGTGGGATGTGCGTATCGGATAAGACTCCAATCAATAGCTCTTTTTTATCAGTTGTAATCACGAGAAACACCAAAAATAATAGAAAAATGAATTTATTAATTTTTATTTAATGAAGCCTGCAGTTTTTAAAGTTTTAATATTTTGCACAATAAGCCAATGTATTCCCCCAAGATTTTCTTTGGGAAATATTTTTGAATTGGGGATGATGTGTTCCTGATATTTTTCAGTTACGTAATCAGCATCCGGATTTTCATTATACCACTTTATGATTGAATCTTTAGCATTCAAGTATTTGGCTTTAAGACCATCTAAAAAACTCTGAAAATCATCACCACTATACACGCCGAAGTGGGCAAGAGAGATAGATTCCAATTGATCTTTCATTCCTTGAAGTTTATCATATGAATTCAATAATGATTGTTCATCAAAATGTGGCCCAAATAGTACGGGGAAATAAGTCTCATTGTCAAAGTGATCTATGATCGCATCTCCTACGATGAGGTTTTTATGTACCTTATCGTATATGCCAATTGAATCTTGCGTGTGCCCAAAAAATTCGTAAATACTTAGTTCAAACCCATTCAAATCAATAGTATCATTTTCTTTCAACGGAGTTACGTTTTCTATAGGTTCTACTATATACTCAAAAAATTTATTCATTTCCTCAGGATCTTTTAAAATGCCAAGAGCATTTTCATGTGCCAATATTTCAACATCTTCTCCCTCCATTTGCTTTAAGATTCGAGGGAGTGCTTGAATATGATCCCAATGCGCGTGAGTAAGTAGGATCTTATGGATTGGGAAAAGTCCTAAGCCTTTAAGTTTTTTTACGATCTTTCTTGCAGCCAACATTTCTCCAACATCAATTAACATCCGCATTCCATCATTTTCTAAAAGATACAATGAAAAAGTCCCCTTTAGCTTCATGAATTCTGCATCTATCAAGTATGAATTTTCATTAAACTTACCTTCTTTATAAAAATGACCCATGGTAAAATCCTTTATCTAAAATTAAGTTTCTTTAAGATGAATTAGATGTCTTGATATAAAAACATTGATGAATTGAATTAAAGAAATCTTTTTTCTATTCTTCTTGAGGCTCTTGCTTTCTCATTCTAAATTTAACGACTTTGAGTGAAAAGTTAACGATTTCTTCTACGGTATTCCATCGTCCTTCGTCAAGTTTTTCTTTTATCCAATAAAAAAGATCTTGTTCAATGGGAATAGCCGTGTATATGGGTTGCGATAATTGCGCTTCTTGAGAATGAGCTTTGTTCATAAGCCAAGAGATTACATTAGAAATTAATTTGAAGTTGTCAGCAGCGTGAATGCCGTATGAATCGTGGAAACCAGAAAAAAGAGACAAGTTCCCTATGGTAACGATTTTTCCCATGCTATAATGTCCGATTGCGATTATTGGTAAACTATTAACAGGTTCATCAACCCATTCTTCTCCATCAAAATATTTGTGCCAAGCGGATTCTTCAGAGGAGAACGCTACTGCGCTAACGTCAGTATCCTCACTTTCAACTGATTTATCAATCTCTAAAGTACAACCGACAGAATGAATAATTTGAGTGATATCTCGAGTTATAAAGTGTTTTTTGAATTTTTTAATTATCGGACGCGAATTATCTTTCGAGAAATTTTCGTTATCAAATAGCTGATCGTGGTTGAATTTAATTCCAAAATGTTTTGTTAGCTCGGATAAATTATTTTTGTTCTCGTGGTCTCCTCCTTTATCGTTTACTATTAGAAGTGACCCTCCATCTTTAACGTATTTCAATAAATCCTCAATCTCTTCCGGAGTTAGATAAGATTCGGCAACTGGAACACCAATAATAAATACATTATAAGCGGATAATTTTTCGTAAGTAATTCCCGCTTCAATTTTTCCCAATTTTAAATCCGAATTAAATAGAAATTCAATAAAATCAGTGAATCCGGGGTCTTCTATTCTTAACTTGTTATTATGAGATTGATCAAAACCAATATTTAATTCAGTACTCATGAAATTGCACTCCTTAAATTTGTTATGAAATTAATAAGTAATATTATTTTGTTATATTAAAAAATTATTTCTATTATACTAAAGAAGAAAAGAGAAATTTAAAATAATTTGAATCAAAAGATTTTATTTCTCTCGATGATGTTTTTCAATTTCACATTATTTTTGTTTTTCGAATTCTCTTCTTTCTTCTATACTCAAAGAATCTAAGTATCTTTCCTTAATCGGATGTTTTTGGTATTCTCTTAAATATTCCCAAACTTCTCGCTTCATTTGAATATTCTTATTTTTCATTTAATGTTAAGCTCTATTTTTTTATAAAGAAAAATTAGATAAAATTATATAAATTACTTTTGTAGACCAATTTTTCTATGAGAATATGAATTTTATGATTCAGTACTAATAAAATTGCAATCCTTGAATTTGATATCAAACTAATATGTGATATTATTTTATTAGATTAAAAATTAATTTCTATTATGATAAAAAAGAATTATAAGGAAGTAGAAAACAAAGAAGCGACGTTAACTGATGGCACTCCAGTTAAAAATGTTTACGTTAGGTGGGTAATTAACAGAGAAGATGATGGAGCTCAAAACTTCGCTATGAGGCGATTTGAAATTAAACCAGATACCAAAGTACCACTTCATAATCACCCCCAAGACCACGAGATCTACATATTAAGCGGAAAAGGAAGGTTTTACGACGATTCTGGTAAGGAAGAAGTAGTTGGGAGCGGAGATGTCTTGTATATCCCTCCATTTGAGAAACATGGAATAGATAATCTTAGTCAAGACGATCTAGTCTTCATATGTCTTATTCCATATCTTAAAATGTAGATAAAAAAAAATTAATCTTTTCCATTTTCTTCCTTATCGTCAATGAATGTTGCGCATTTACCTATTGCTACAACAGAGTCGTTTTTATATAGTTTTATTGCTCTAACTCCTTTTGCTTTTCTATGAGTTATTCTAATTGAATCCAAGGGAAGTCTGATTACTTGTCCTTGTTCTGTGCCTATCAAGATATCCACCAATTTTCCCATTTTTATTGCAATAACTCTGTCATTTTTTTCGAGATTTAATGAAATATTTTTTACTCCTTTAGCATTTCTCCCTGTTTTTCGATATTCTTTAAGATAGGTTCTTTGTCCGTAGCCTTTTTCAGTTAGGGTTAGAATAATATTGTCGTCAGTTACTAGCAAACTATCGATTACTTCGTCCCCCGGCCTTAGCGAGGCTCCTTTCACGCCCATTGAAGTTCTTCCTAATTCTCTTAGCTCTGATTCGTCAAATCTTACGGCATAACCGAGTTTTGTTGCAATAAAAATATCTTGTAGCTCGTTTGAAAGTCTTTTTACGCTAATTAATTCGTCATCAGCTCTTATCCGATGAGCTCGCACACCTGTCCTTTTAAATTTTGAGAATAACCTTAAAGGGCACTTCTTTATGATGCCTTTTTTGGTGGTCATAATGAGCATTTCATTAGTGTTAAAGTTATTAATTGGAATCATGGCAGATATGTTTTCCCCCGTTTGTAGGGCGACCAAATTTATGATGGGTTTCCCTCTAGCCGTGCGCGTTTGTAACGGAAGTTCAAAACATTTCATGGAATATACTCTACCTTTGGAAGTAAAAATTAAGATAGTGTCGTGGGTGGAACAAACAAATAAATCGGTTATGAAATCTTCTTCACGAACAGTCATACCTTTTTTTCCACGTCCGCCTCGCCTTTGAGCGTGGTAATCTTCTACAGAAATTCTTTTTATGTATTGATTTTTAGTGAAGATTACAATTGTTGGTTCTTTTTTAATTAAATCTTTCCTTTTAAGTTCTCTAATATCTTGGTCTTCGAGAATCTTAATTCTTGTTTTTCTTTTATCGCCGTACTTTTTGTATAGTTCGGTTAATTCTTGCTTAATTATACTTAAGCGGATTTTTTTATTTTCTAATATCTTTTCTAATTCTGTGATACTTTTTTTCAAAGATTTTTCTTCGTCAACTAGTTTTTGTTGTTCTAAATTTGATAATCTCGATAATGGCATACTCAATATCGCTTGAACTTGAATATCACTTAATTTATATGCCATTTTCAATTTACTCTTTGCGTCGTTGGTATCACTAGCGCTTTTAATAATTTTTACAACGTCATCTATATTATTTAAAGCGATTAAAAGACCCTCAACTTTGTGAAGCCTACTTTTAGCTTTTTTGAGATGAAACTCGGTTCTTTTATAAATAATTTTAAGGCGGTGCTCGATGTATTCTTCGATTAACTCTTTCAAATTAAGAATCTTAGGTTGTCTTCCTTCGTTTATTAGTACTAAATTACTAATGTTAAATGTCGTTTGTAGTCTAGTTCTTTTAAATATGATATTTTTCAGTATAACTGGTTGAGCATTTTTAGTTAGTTCTATAACAATTCGCATACCTTTTCTGTCAGATTCGTCTCTTAAATCTCGAACATCTTTAAGCACTCCATCTTTTATGAGTTTGGCAATCGCTTCGATTAGGGTAGTTTTATTCACTAAATAAGGAATTTCAGAAATAATTAATCGATTTTTATTTCCTTTTGTTTCGACCTCAACTGTTCCCCTTAAAGTTATATTGCCCATTCCAGTTGTATAAGCATTGTAAATTCCATTCGTATCAATAATTGTTCCTCCTGTTGGAAAGTCTGGTCCCTTTATAATTTCCATAAGTTCCTCAGTAGATATTACAGGATCATCCACTGTTGCAATAATTCCCTGACAAATTTCCGTTAGGTTATGAGGTGCCATAGACGTAGCCATCCCCACTGCTATTCCTTTTGTTCCGTTGATTAGCATATTTGGTAGCTTGGCAGGTAAAAAGGCAGGTTCTTTTAAACTATCATCAAAATTTGGGACAAAATCCACTGTTTCATTATCTATATCTTCGATTAGTTCATTAGATATTTGTGCTAATCGTGCTTCAGTATAACGCATAGCAGCAGGAGGGTCTCCATCGATCGAGCCGAAATTTCCCTGTGGATCGATTAACGGATATCTTAACGAAAAGTCTTGTGCCATACGAACTAATGTATTATACAACGCAGCATCTCCATGAGGATGATACTTCCCCATAGCCTCGCCCACGATCCTCGCGGATTTCACATGTGCGTGATTGAAAAAATAATTGTTATCAGCCATAGCGTAAATTATTCTACGATGTACGGGTTTTAACCCATCTCTCACATCGGGAATCGCACGCCCAACAACAACAGACATGGCGTAATCTATATAACTACTTTTCATTTCCTCTTTTAATTCGATCTCTATAATATTCTCTGAAGTCATTTTTAATACCAAATCTATTTAAAATTTAATTATATTTAGTAAAAAGATAAATTACACATCAAATATCATACATCTAAAACATTTGCTTGATCAAAATTGGCTATAATAAATTTCTTACGCGATTTTACTTCTTTACCCATCAGTTTCGTAAAGATCAAATCATTCTCAATGTAATCTTCGTACATTACCTTCTTTAACGTTCGTGTTTCCTTATTCATCGTCGTATCGTAAAGTTCTTCGGGGTTCATCTCCCCTAATCCCTTATACCGCTGAATTTTTACCGTATCTACATTTTTCAGCTTGTACTTTAATTTAATATTTTTTAGTGCTTCTTCTTTTTCTTTATCCGTAAAAACATAAAGCTTTGATTTTTTATAAGATACTTTGTAGAGAGGAGGCATAGCCATATATAGGTATCCACCGTCTATTAATGGTCGCATGTATCTGAAAAAAAATGTTAGCAGTAATGTTTCAATATGTTTTCCATCAATGTCAGAATCGCACATTATGATGGTTTTATGGTATCTTAACTTATCTAGGTTAATTGCATGCTCAGATTCCTCGGGCTCCTCGGGCTCCCCGTTCGCCCCTGTCCCTTCAGGCGCCCCATTCTCGCTTTCAGACCCATTAATTTCATTAAATTCCTGAATTCCAACACCTAACGCTTTAATAATCGCCAGAATTTCGTTATTTTGTAATATTTTGTCCATTCGAGCTTTTTCTACATTCAATATTTTTCCTCTAAGAGGTAGTATTGCTTGATAACCCCTATCTCTTCCTTGCTTTGCTGAACCACCCGCAGAGTCTCCCTCAACAATAAATATTTCGCATTCTTTTGGATTATTAGAAGAACAATCAGCTAGTTTTCCGGGCATTCTTGCACCATCCAAAACTGATTTTCTACGGATTAGCAATCTAGCTTTTTGGGCGGCTTCCCGTGCCATTTTTGCGTTTATTGTTTTTAACACGAGTTTTTTAGCTATTTGGGGGTGTTCTTCTAAGTATTGAGTTAATTTATCTGTAACTATTTGACTTACAATTTGTCTAACTTCGGGATTACCTAGTTTGATTTTCGTCTGACTCTCAAATTGAGGGTCTGGTAATTTAACAGAAAGTACAGCAGATAAACCCTCTCTGGTATCCGTTCCACTTAGAACATGTTCTTTATACTTTTTTTCCATAAAATTTTCAATATATGAATTAAAAGTCCTAGTGAGTGCGGATTTAAACCCTGTAAGATGGACGCCTCCTTCTGCAGTATTAATTGTATTAGCATATGTAAGTATATTTGTTTGATATGTAGTGTTGTACTGCATAGCTAAATCGAGATAAATTAACTTTCCATCTTCATTTTCAGCCGAATCGCTTATAAAAATAATGTCATTATGGAGAGGTTGCTTATCTTTATTCAAATAAGAAATAAATTCTTTAATTCCACCTTCGTAAAAAAACTCTTCTTTCTCGTCTTTAATTTTACTATGGAGCTCAAATCGCGCTTGAGGTGTAAGAAAAGCGAGTTCGCGCATCCTATTAGCAATTGTGGAAGCATTATAAATTACTTCATTTTTATCGAAATCAAATATCTCATCATCCGGGTAAAAAGAGATTTTTGTGTAAGAAGCTGTTTCTGTGGTTTTTATAATTGTTGGTTCCGTAACTTTAACGCCCCGCGAAAATCTTTGTTTATAGAGAAGACCATCTCTACAAATTTCTACTTCTAACCATTCTGCTAAGGCATTAACGACTGAAAGGCCAACACCGTGTAACCCTCCCGATATTTTGTAGCTCTTATTATCAAATTTTCCTCCGGAATGTAGATGTTCCATAATAACTTCTAAAGCAGGTTTATTATATTCGGGATGATTATCAATAGGAATACCGCGTCCGTTATCAAAAACTAATACAGAATTATCTTTGAAAAGAGTTACTTTAACTTCACTTGCATATCCCCCGATAGCCTCGTCAACAGAATTATCCAAAACCTCAAAAACAAGATGATGAAGCCCTTTCTTCCCTTGATCGCCAATGTACATTGCAGGCCTTTTTCTTTAGCGACTGTACATGAATTATGTAAGTCAGTATACGCCTTCGAGGCCTTTAAGTACTTGAATATCATCTGCGTCGTAAGAATTATTCTTATCCTCAGACATAAAAATCGATTTATTCTATGTTTTGTAAGGTTAAATTTATCAAATCTTAATTGAAACTGGGAGATAATTTAACGTTTTACATATAATATAAGTAATTAAAATGTTATAAATGTTAGTACATTTTATCGTCGCTTGAAACCGAAGAATAATAGAATTGATTAGCTAAAAGCATGAAATATTTTTAAAGATCGTTGTTTTACGAAAAATAAGGCTAATTTTTACGGAGTTTAAAAAAATAGGCTTGATTTTCTAACTTTTCCGTTTATTAAAAAAGAGAGAGTATTATAGGCTTTTTCTGATTTCTTCAGCCATTTTTATGAATTCCATTAGTTGATCAGTTATATCATGTGTTCGGATAATATGAGCCCCATTATATACTGCAACAGCAGTTGCGGCAAGAGTTCCATTTAATCTATTTTCAGGGTCAGGTATGTCTAAAGTTGTTCCTATAAAGGATTTTCGAGATATTGCGACTAAAATCGGTTTTTCTAGAACGCGGAGTTTATTTAAATTACCAATTATTTTCAAATCATATTTATGAGTTTTTCTTTCGATCCAATGGCCAATACCCGGATCTAAAATAACTTTCTTAATATCATAACCCTTTTTTTTTAAGATTTTAATAGTAGATTTAAATTCTTCTATAATTTCTTCAATTGTACATAAATCACCAGGAACAGCTTTAGAAGCCATTAAAACTATAGGTAAATCGTGCTCTACTATAAAATCTATTATCGTAGGATCAGTTTTTAAGCAACTCACATCGTTAATAATAATTCTTTTTTTGTGTTTTATAGCAATGTCATATGTTTGTTGAGCAACTTCCCGATATTGCGTGTCGATCGAAATAACAATCTCGTTTGGGATAATCTTACATACGAGTTCCATTGAAGGCGTTAAACGGTCGAGTTCTTCTTTTATAGTAATCTTTTTTGACCATGGAGCTGTAGAACGAGCGCCTAAATCCAATATTTTTGCCCCTCTATCGATCATTTCTAAAGTTGCTTTTTCTAATAGCGTTAGATCGCTGTATACAGAGCCTTTATAGAACGATTCTGGGCTTAAATTCAATACGCCCATTATTACTGTAGGAAAATTATCTCCTATTTCTAAAAAATCAAAATGTTTCGCATAAATTTCATTCATAGTCGTTTGAGAGATTATTTTTTCAAAATATTTAAAACTTATAGCAAATAAATGTTAAACATTATAAAAATAATAATTTTTAGTAATAATTAAAAATGAGAAAAATTTTAAAATTAGAAGATTTGAAATCTTGGAAAAGGGTTGCTTGTTTAATTTCAGTAATTGGCGGATTACAATTCATTATTATAACAATTATTGCAATGATATTTTATTCTGGTGGTTATGTATTTTTCGACTATACTTTTAGTTATTTGGGAACCACAATGGCAGAAAATGGCACAGATAATACGATTTCAAGGGTTTTATTTGTAATAGCATGTACAATAACAGCTATTTCGTTAAACCCTTTCTGGTTTGTTATGCCTACATTATTTTCTGAGAA
>JAUWNA010000109.1 GCA_030612905.1 Promethearchaeota archaeon | reverse complement strand
GATCACGGAGGATTTGGTTTAAGTCCTGAAAATGGGGAAATTTCTACTACTTTCTGGCTTGTAAATGTTCTAGATATATATTCATGGTTAATTGATTATAATCCCTCGAGGATTTATTCTTTTATCACAAAAAATTTAGATAACTTGTTAAAAGAACGGGAAGGATGGAGTTTAAGGACCTTAACAGAAGTATCACAATTGGTTATTTTGTTATCTCTAATATGGCATCGCTTTATCGAAGAGATTGAAAGAGTCGTGTTTAAACGCCTAGAAGAGCAAAGCTTTATTGATTTAAACCAAATTAAAACAACATTTGGCTTGAGTTATGGTATAGAAGAGATCATCTTGTACATTAATCTTAATTACACCATAAATTTGAATATCTTAGATAATGTAGTCGAATTCAATCGCTATCTTCAAAACCTTAGTCAAGGAAAAAAAATTATTATTGAGGAAATCTATAACCAACTGAGCAAAAATAGCATTATATCTCTTTCTGATATTTTTAAGAGGTATAAATCTTCTTACCATTATGAACCTTTAAAATTGAAAGAAGACATTTTTCCTTTAATTTACGACTTAATTAGCAATCATTTTTTTGAAGGAGAAATTAGAACTAAAAAAGCTTTTTTATTTAGAACTAAATTTTATCTATGTCTGGACTTTCTTTTTGAGAAAGTAATTGTTTCTGATAACGAGATTAATACGGAGAGGTTATACGAGGAAAAATCTAAATTAAAAGAATTTAAAAACGATATCTATAATATGACTTTAAAATTAGAGAATACAATTCCACAGATTAGGGAAGAAATTGAGTCTTATCTTTTAATAGACGAAGTTGAGTTTGCTAAAGAAAGATTAAAGTTTATCATGCGGGACGCTTTGATGGAAGCTGATTTCTTAAACGAAACAATTGAAACTGGGTTTAATCAAGAATTAATTTATATTAATTTACAAGCTACCTTAGGGTCTGAAATATCGCAATGGAACAAAGCCTACTCGCTTTTGCAGAATAGAATGAAAGAATTAAATAAATATCTTCAAGGAAGAATTCAAGAAAAAGAGCAATTAAAAAAGTATATTGTAATCTTAGATGAATTAGATACTAAGGTATATAATATTCAAGATTATATAAATCGCGAATTAGATACTTTTAAGAATTTTGTTGTAGAAATTCTTGAAGACGGCTATAGTAAAGAAAAATTCGATCTTATCGTTCAAGCGTTTAACAAAATATCGCAATATGTAAATAAATACGATGAAATCGTCTATAATATTTCTCACCAAATTACAGTAAAGGAAAAAAAAGTAGTAAAAAAACATAGAAAAATAATTAATAATTGGGTCGAATCAAAATCGAAATTTGATTCGATTTTTGCAGATTACACTAATGGATTTCAATTTTTTAACGAATTAAATGACAAAATCGGGAATGTCAAGGATAATATCCAAACGGGGATATTAGAAATAAGAGAAAATGTGAAAAATAAAGTTATTAATAATGAATTTCATGACGCGTTTAAAACCATCAAAAAGGAAGCCGATGTTTTATTAAAACAAAAAACTGAAGAGATTAAAGATTTAAAATCGATTGTGAAAAAAGAAATAAAATTCAAACAAAAGCTTTACCTTCTTTATAAATACTTGCAGGAGAAGTTAGATCGTCTTGAAATAAATATTATTGATTTAGTAGCTGAACAAGTGCAATTTATAAAGGAAAAAGTTATTGAAGAGAGAAATAGGGCAAAGATTGAAGATTTTGATAATTTTATATCTAGTACAATTACACGCTTCAAAGATAAATTAGAGAATTATAAAATATATCTCAATCGAAATAGAATTAAAAAAATTGTCGATGTTGTTAACGGTTTTGACAAGATACTTATTGAATTTAACGAGCATACTAAGAAATTTTCCAAAAAGTTAATTGATCTAAAAGGGATTGTTGATGAGTTTGAAGAAAATTCGATTACGACAATACAATGGAACAAATTTAAAGATTTTTTAAACGAAGAAATAACCGAATTAAAAGAAGAATATGTAGACAATATAATTTCTAACGAAATAATACTTATGAGTAAGGAGAAAAACACAGATAAAATAGATATTAAGATGTTAGCTAGTAAGTTAGACCTCAAATGTAAAGCCGTAATTCCAAGGATAAAGAATTTGATAGAAATTTCCAAATTACAAGGAGATTTATTTGAAGAGAAAAAGGAACTAATAGTTCATACAGAGGAATATTACAAGGGTCGAGAGCTAAAAAATTACATAGAAAACAGGATTTTGAAACAAACGCATGAATCTATTGGAAAATTTTTAGCACTTTACGATTCTTGTATAAAAAATAAAACTTTAGGAGTTAATTTGTTAGAAATTCAGAATAGAATTGATGATTTGAGCAAATTAGAGGAAACTGTTAATAAGCGATACGATGTGAAGGTTAAAGAGTTAAATGTTGACGAAGCAAGAATCGAAAACATGGAGCTCAAAAAAGGAGTTAACTCAATTATCAGTAATAATCGGTTAGCAATAGAAAATATAAAACAGAATCTAACACTTTTTAATGAGTTACTAAATTTTATAAGCAGCAAATATAATGCCCTTCAAATTGAACTCAATAATCAATTTGATAAACTCTCGGAAGACATTGAAAAGATCGGAGTTTATGAGAGAATGAGAGATATTCTTGAAAGTAGAAAGAAAAAAGTCGAAAGTAAATTTAAGCAAATTGATGAAAAGATCGAAGAAAAGTTGAATTTAGTTATTAATAATACTTACGAATCAAGAAAATTTGAGACAGAAGCAAGAGAATTCTATGTTAAGAAAAAGAACGAAACGCTAAAAAAGTACGAAGAAAAGGTATATCTTGTTAACGAACAGATAAATACTTCTAGATTTGAGGATTGTCGTGGCAAATTATTGATCAATATAAATAAGAATAAAATTCATTTGAGTCAATTATTAGGTACCCTTCAAGCGAGAGTGGAAGATTATATTGAAACAGAACAATTTAAAAGGGCATTTCTAAAAGTAAATAAAAGACAGAAAAACATTGAGCAAGAAATAAAAGATGTTAATAAAAAAAACAAAGAGCTAATTAAAGAATTTAACAAACAATCAAATAATTTTGAAACTAAGAATAAACACATAATTGACGATTTTGACCGTTTTATAAAAGAGTTTAGCGACATTTTAAGGGAGAAAGTTAAATCTTTAGAAGAGTTGGTAATAAAATCATATGTTGAAATGGCAATAAAGGCAGTTGCTAACGAATTTCTTACGCTAAGCTTTTTACAGAATGAATTAAAAATAAAAAAACAGCAAATCCAAAAACATCTTATCTCTTTGATTAGCGCTGGAGAATTGAATGGTAAATACAACCCCCTAATTGGGTTATACTACGAAAATCCAGATGTTTTAGCAAAGTTGGATGATAAGGAGTTAGAAGTTATAAAGAAAATGAATTTTCGAGTATACATATTTATTAGACGTTTAAAGAATTTTACAAACCAATACGGGTCAATCATTGCTTTCTTTGCCTCAATCTTGACGATATCTTATTATATCTTCAGACTTACTGGAGAAAATCCAGTTACGATTTTAATTCCTGTTCTTTTGACATTAATAGTATTCTTTTTCTTCTTTTTCAAAAAAAGGAAGGAAGATAAAATTTGATTTTGATAAAAGTTCAACTATTCTTTTCTTTTTTTAAGTAAGACAAATTTTGTAATAATCAGAGAACTTAAAGCTGCGATGTATATAATGTTCCAAAGAAGGATGTAACTTTCTATATTAAGATACCAGATTGGGTTTTTTAGATCGTTAAAAGTGTGTACTTCGTTAGTCATAACAAAAGCCGTCCCTAAGCACCAGAGTTGATTGAATCTTTCGATACTATCGATTGTATATACCATAACGGGGATATTGTTTAAATAAAACGATCTATATAATTCGTTAGAGTATTCATCACCCGTTTTGATAATTGTATAATTGTATTCAGACGTTTCGAATTCTTCTAAGGAAGGATTAGAGCTCATATCCATGCCTAATAAAATATCAGTGGCATTTTTTTGGTTGATCAAATCAATCCATTCAGCGTTGCTAGTGAAAATCATTACCTTTGTTAAATTAATTCCCGATTCGAGTGTTTCGTTTAAAATTGTTTCAAAATAAACATCACTATAGAGGTGGCTGGATGATGGTGATTTAGTATCAAAATCTATTATTAAGCCATTATCTCTTGTGAAATTTAAAACTTCCTCAAATGTAGGGATTTGTATGCCATTGTAATTGTCTCCGTCTTCTTTTGAAATACGGCCAAAAGCTAACGCCCCGTATGGATCTTTGTCCGCAAACCACCTACCAGCGTCTAATTGTCTGAGTTCAGAAAGTGTGAATGTTTCAGTGAGGTCGTTCTTACGATTTGGAAAAACATCCTCTACATTAGTGGTTCGTGTGAGAGTATCATCATGCATCAAAATTAATTTTCCGTCAACAGAAATTCTTATATCGACTTCCCAACCTATAGCTCCGCGTTCTACCGCTACTTCTCCCGCTACGATAGTGTTTTCTGGAGCTAAATGCGATGCACCTCTATGCGCTATAATGTTGGGTTTGGTAGGTAAATCGCCAGAAATTACATTTGAGGGTATAAACAATAGCGGGGACGCGAAAGCTAAAAAATATCCCATAATTAAAAGTCCTAAAATAGCTTTTGACTTTATTTCTACATTTAATATCCTATTTGATAAATGATTTTTCCATAGTGGGATTGATTTTATCAAAGGATATAAGCCCAAAATAAGTAAAAACGAAAATGGTATTGTGAAAAAGATACTATAAAAATCAATAACTTGAGGAATTAATCGGGCGTATTGTTCTAAAGAGTCTAATAATAGTGCGAATAGACTTGAATATATGAACATTAGAGCTATTGGTAAAATTTTGTTTAGGATACAAGGTTTAATTTCGTTATTTTTTTTAATATTTCTAAGATGCACGTGAAGAATCGCAGCTCCATAAATTAACGGAAGTAATAAGATCACAAAAATTATAAATACGAGGTTTATATCAAAACTAACATAATCAGAAACAATTATATTAATATCCCCCCAATATACATGAAAAATTAGCATTATTACCGTTAAAACAGCCATATTTACTATTAAAGCCAAATCAAGGAGCAACCATTTTTTTCCTTTTCTTCTTAGAAATGAGTTGATATCCATTTTTACCATTTTTTTATTAAATTATGTAATAATACTTCGAATTTTTTATTAATAAGCGTTATGGCAATTTGTTGAAGTAATGATCAAAATTATTTGAAAAATTTATTTTTGCACTTTTTTAAAATTCTTTTCTGTCTAATGCTTCTACATTTAAATTGTAGAGTATCTTCATTTATTTTATATTAAATATTAAAATGGATTCCAATAAAATAAATTTTGAATTGAAATGCATTGTACTAAATGTGGTTTAGAGATACTTGATGACGCAAAATTTTGTGGTTTTTGTGGAGAACCTACTGATGGTTTAACTAGCAGTCAAACTCAACCAACTCAACCAACTCAACCGACTCAACCAACACCAATGCCCGATCAAGGAACTTCAACTACCACAACAAGATCATCAAATACTATAGGTAGGATAATTGCAGGTGTTTGTATTGTTTTTGCAATTGGAATATTTTTTATATTTGGAATACGAATGATACCCAGTACAGGAATAACAATACTTATAGTAGGGAGTATTATAATTTGTTGTGTGTGTAGTCCTGGAAGCCGCCGAAGAGGTAGTGGTGGAGGTTGTGGAGGTTGTGATTGCGGAGATTGTGATTGTGGAGGTTGTGATTGCTAGAATTCCCGTTCTTGCAATTCATTTATTTCAATTAATAAGGACTAAAGCATAATCTAAAGATCATAAAATTTTACATAATAAAACTAGAATAGAAAGATGCAACACCAAAAAGATGATCTTCAAAAGGATAAAAAAGTAATCCAATGGTTAGCTCATCATAAATCAAAACGCCTCGATTTCGATGACCATGTATTTTACATATTTAACTATGCTGTTTGTATAGGATGTTTTGCTTTTGCTTTGGGTGCGACTTTTGCATTAATAATAGGCAATGTATTTTATTATTATATAGTAAATTCCATTAGTTTGCCTATATTTCTCATTATTTTTTTAGTTTGTTGGATTCCCTCAATTATCCAATATACAATTCAAATTACAAGAAAAAAATCACTTAAAAATCGAACAGTTAAATTTATATGTCGTGTTCTTTATCCACTTGGCAGTATTTTATTAATATTCAAATCTCCACTATGGGGATTTGTTATTTCAATTCCTGCTGGCTATTTGATAATTATTATTAGAAATAAAAAGAATAAAACTTTAATCTCACAACGCAAACTAAGAAAAAAAGAAATAGAACATTCTCAAATTAATTCTGAAGAATATCTAAAATAAAAAAGAATTAAAAAGGAATTTAGTCGTAATCCTTTATGAAATGCACTTCTTTAGCAGTTCTTTTAAGATACCCCAAATAGCAAGCTTGATTTAAATGAGCATAAAACTTTTTTTCAATTATATCTTCTTCTTCAGCATATTCTTTAAATTCAGAAAGAGACATTTTCCCGTCTACGCTATAAGTTTTAGCAATTCTTATTAATGTTTTTACGTTATGATTTAAA
>JAUWNA010000497.1 GCA_030612905.1 Promethearchaeota archaeon | reverse complement strand
CCTAATACGAAAATTACAAGTCCAACAGCACGTCCCATTGTTTTAGCAGATAATTTTTGAATATATGTAGAGGCTATTATGCCGGATATAATCGAACCGATTGCTAGATAAAAAGAAAGTTCGAAATCAAAAAAGAACCGTCCTTTAATTGTAATGCCAAAAATTTGATAAAATGAGAAAGTACATAAACCAATTATTATGCTCAGAATTAGAGCTGTACCAACCCCTTTTTTAAGTGGGTATCCGTAAAGTATAACTAACGCTAACACAAAAATTAGACCAGAACTCGCTCCAAATAATCCCGAATTTAAACCAACAAATATTCCAAAAAATAGTGCTAATAGATAAAACAATCTCGAACCGCGCGATATAAATCCTTGAATAGTTTCTGTTTCAGAAGCTAACTGTTCGTCGATCTTTTTGTAAGATTCGGCGAGTTCTTCTTCGGTTTTTCCTCTTTTTACAGTTTTGCGTGCCATGTTCTGAGCCATTTTTTTTACGGATTCGTAAGTGGGAAAACCTTTCTTGAGAAATGTAAGCCCTAGAATCATGGTAAATAATGGAACAAACCATCCAAAAATGCTACCTAAAGGACTTGTCATCAACGTAAAAACACCGAAAAAGGAAATCAATACGGCTATAATCATTATTATGAAAATATCTAATCTAATTTTAAATTGTTTTTTCCTGAGATATCCTATAGACACGGCAGTGGCTGTAATCAAATCATTTAACAGATTTATTGCAATAGCTAAAAACACATCTCCAGTGAATAACAGAATGATAGGAAACACAATCCCCATACCCGTTTGACCAATAAAGCTTATACTGATTCCTACAAGCGCACCTATAGAAATTAAAATTGCGATTTGATATAATTCCAATGCCATTATATTCACACCTTTATAGCTTTATTTTAATGATAATTTAATAATAATTATTGTTGAATTATGATATATTTATAGCTATCATTAATAGCGAAAAGCATACCTTTAAATCGTTTAAGGTTAATTTTTTTATAATTAAAATTTATTGAAGAAGTAATAAGTATGAATAGGGAAATCTCAAAAGAAGATTCTGACTATATGTATAATCTTGTTCAAAGAATAGTTGACGAAGTTGGTCCTAGAATGCCTTGCAGCCCGCAAGAAGCTGAAGGGGCAAAGATAATTAAGGCCGAACTGGAAAAAAGTTGCGACGAAGTCGTTTTAGAACCCTTTGAGTGCCATCCAAAAGCTTTTCTTGGGTGGATTAAAATGATTGTAATTATGGTTCCTATTTCTATGATACTTCATTTGCTTATGCAATTCGCTTCAGAAATGATATGGTTAATAACATTTTCTGCAATTTCTTTTGTTTTGGTACTATTATCTTTATTGATAATGTGGGAAGAGTTTTTCAACTACAAAGAGTTTATCGATGTAATTTTTCGGAAAAAATTGTCTCAAAATGTTGTTGGTAAATTTAAATCTAAAGGGGACATAAAGAAAATTATTATATTTTCGAGCCACATTGACTCTGCTTTACAGTTTAATTTACTAAAGATTTTAAAATGGGGTTTCATTCCACTTGCTTTTGGTGCTATAATTATAATATTGATATGGTTAGTTCTTTCGGCTATATCATTAACATTTATGGTTATTGGGTTCATTGGACTCAAAGCTATATTTTTCCCAACGGTTATTTGGTTACTGATCGTTGGTAGTCCTTGCTTTTTAGGCTTGTTTTTTTTCGTTCCATTGGGAGAAAAAGGAAACGTCGTTCCAGGCTCAGTGGATAACCTTAGTAGTTGCTCAGTTATAGTGGGGCTTGGGAGATATCTCAAAACCCACAGAGATATAATCCCGGAAAACACTGAAATTAGGTTGATTAGTTTTGGAAGTGAAGAAAGCGGATTACGAGGGTCTTACCGTTATGTTGCAGCTCACTTAGAAGAACTGAGAAAGTTCGATGCTATGGTTTTTAATATGGACGGTTTGGAAACACCGGATAAATTTTTAGTTATTGAGTACGAACCTACAACTCGAACTAAGCATTCAGAAGAAGTCGTTCAAAAAATATTAAAAGCTGCGGAGATGAACGACATTAAAGTGAAAAAGTTTGGCGCAGGCAAATTAGAAAAGACGGTTGGTAAATTAAGCGGAGGCTCTGACGCTGCTGCGTTTTCAAAATCTAACGTTAAAGCTGCATTTTTAAATTCAGCAGATTGGAAAACAAGATCTAGCTATTACCATCAATCTACAGATACCCCTGACAAAATTAGGAAAGGAACTTTGGAGAACGCTTTGCGAATCTGTATAACT
>JAUWNA010000384.1 GCA_030612905.1 Promethearchaeota archaeon | reverse complement strand
TAATTCTTAAGTTTACAAGTTAACAACTTTTTTTATATTTTTTTGTAATCCCTCTTATTTTTCTTTCCGACATTATTTCTTCATTATTTTAAGTTTTTAGAATTGTTCAAAACTGCGTTTAACAGATTAATTGAGCGATTTCTTTATCTAAAAGAGATTTTGCTCTATTTTGATTCCGTCCCCCCTACTTTTGAAAATTGTTTGTTAATTTAATAAGATGAATCTAGTTTTTATAGGCGATAGATTTATAAACCTTCCCCCCTATTATTAATTATGGTTTATTTAACTCGAAAAAAAAAAAAAGGGAAATATTACCTGTATTTGGAAGAAAAGGCTTGGATCAACGGTCGTACTCGTCGTGTTTGGCAAAAATATTTGGGTCCAGAAGATAAACTTAAAGATATTAAGTTTAATAGCCTATTAACAAGACATGCTAACAAGGTGGAGGTTCAAACTATCGAGTTCGGGAGCTCCGCAGCTCTATGGCAAATGGCAGAAGAAATTGAATTAGCCAAGATTATTGATGCCAATACAGGAAAAGAAAGAAAACAAAACTTGTCGTTGGGTGAGTACATTACCATTGCCGCCATAAATCGTTGTGTTGCCCCCTGTTCTAAATCTAAATTAAAACGATGGTACGAAAAGGACTGGCTTTCCACGAGATACGATATTGACCCCAAGGTTCTGAATGCCCAGACCTATTGGAACCACTTTCAATACTTAAGTAAAGAGGTTCTTGTGCAAATTGAACTCGCGCTCGGGCAGATCGTAGTAGATAAGTACGACCTCGACCTTGATAGTTTATTCTACGATCCTACAAATTTTTTTACCTTTTCCAAAGGAAGTGAAGAGAGCGAATTACTTCAATTCGGCCACTCCAAAGAAAATCGAAACGGATGTCGCCTTGTGAATTATTCGCTACTATGTGCTCGAGAATCGGGAGTACCCTTGATGCACGAAACTTACGCCGGAAATGTTCAAGATGCACGGGAATTTAAAGAGGTGCCGCAACGAATAGCAAACCGCATTCGTGCTCTTGGAAGGGATCCCGAGCGAATTACGTTGGTGTTTGATAAAGGAAACCATTCAAAAGAAGCGTTTGCTGCCATCGATCAAATAGGGTTAGGTTTTATTGCCTCCAGAAAAAATTCGACTCACAAGGAACTTCTCCACACGCCTCGGGATAAATTCACCAAGACGGTATTACCGCTAACAAAAAAGGCGGTCGAGTACTTTAAGACGACTAAGATGATATACGGGAAAAATCGGATTCTTTACGTTGTCCTCGATCCGTTGAAACAGAAGAAACACGCCATTAAATTTAGCGAAAACCTTGAAAAAAAGGTTCTTGAAATTAAGGAATACTTTAAAGACCGTTTGAACGTAAAGATGTGGTCTAAAAAAGAAGCGGTTGAGAAGAAGCTGAAATCTATAATCGGTAGAAGACCCCTTGCAGATGTAATTATTACGGAAGTTCTGGGTACGGACGGAAACATGACTCTAAAAGTTTCAATTGACGAGAAAGCCAGAAAAGCACACGAGGCAACGCTGGGACGGACAATATTGTTCACTAATCGCGAAGAGTGGACCCCTGAGGCCATTATTTGGGGATATAGAGAACAATACATTGTAGAACACGCCTTTCGGGACATGAAAAGTCCAACTGCTATTGCCGTTCGACCGATGTATCACCACGCAGACACCTCTGTCCGAGCCCACGTGTTCTTGTGTGTGATTTCCTTGCTTTTATTATCGCTACTCAGGTTGAAATTAGCGAGAAAATCGGTACATAGGAGTTACGACGAGCTTCTTTACGAACTAAGAGTAATACACGCTCTTAAAATTTTAACCGCCCCAAATGCAAAACCTCTTTGGAAACTTGAAAAAATTCCTAAAAGCGCTTCAAAGCTTTTCAAGACGCTAAATTTAAGGCACCTACTGCCAAATTAAAAAATCATCCCCCCTCTTTTTTTCTTCAACATCTTTAAATTCATTAATGTCGTTAGTTACATTAAGAAAAGCTTTTTTTTTGATACTTAACTTGTAAACTTAAGAATTGAGTTATTAATTTAAGGCAAAAAAACTTCTAATTTGAAAACGATATTTTTATAAAATATAAAATTACATGATAGATTTGATGGTTTACAACAGTTTAAATAAAAATTTTACCAAGTTCTCATACATTTTTAATAATTTCAATATGGTTCTGATTTAACTATCCAAAAATCGAATAGTGAATAAATTGAGAGTTAAAAATAAGAAATAGAAAGATTACAATTTTACTATTTGCTCTATGTTTTATGATATCTTCCAATATTAGCCAACTTTATTTCGGAAATAATAATGATATTTCTATTGGAGAACAAACTATGGATCAAATTTCAGATAAAAACATAATTAATGACCTTAAAACAGCCGCAAATGAGTTAAATGGAAAACCGTTATTAATCCATCAACACTCTACTATTTCCAACGCTTATTTCCCTTTATTAATATCTCGGTAAGAGCTTACGCAGTTATAGATGAAGAATTTTTATCTGGTGGGACGATTACATTAATGAGTAATAATTTTCAGGAGAATTTTACAGAAATGCAATCTACATACTTCTCTACGTCAACGATTTTAGATGGAGTTAATTTTATCTCGGGAATAAACAATATATTTTTAAGATTTGAACAAGCTAACTATACTACGAAGATTTTTTCATTCCAACTTTTTATAAGTGCACAAAACGTAAATCTCACAGTTGCTATCAATTCTCTTGAAGTTGGCGAGAATTACTTAGTTGAAACTTCTTATTATGATGTGATATCATTATCATGTAGGGCATATGCTGTGATTGAGCAAATAAATTTATCTGGAGGTACAATAACCTTTATTAATGAGCAATATGAGCAGGGTTTAGTAGATTGCGGTAATTCTTGGTTTAACACCTCAATACTAATATCAACTTCTAACTTTTCATTAGGGATTAATTACGCATATATTGAATTTCAGCAAGATAATTATACTACTACAACTTTTTTTTTCCAAATTTTAGTTAATCAAATAGAATTTGATGTTCAAACTATTGATTTTCAAGATTCGATCGAAGTAAATACTGGAGAAAAAATTCAAATAAGAAT
>JAUWNA010000255.1 GCA_030612905.1 Promethearchaeota archaeon | reverse complement strand
TTCTTTTGAAAGTTTTACCACAACTACATAACAGATGTAACTAATCACAGCGATGGTGATGTTGAATATTTGAAAAAATTCACGATTATCAACCATCGTAGGAACAGTAATTACGACAAAGCTTGCAAATAGTCCGATAATGCCGCCTAGAAAGCTGATTCTAGTACGCTCTCCGAGATCGCTCGTCATATCGGGGAGTAGTGCCATCCAAGCCATTGTTACGATATTAGAGAACGTATCAAAAATGCTTATGCTTATCAAAAAATGCAGAAACATTACAAATTGTCCCATAGGTGTAACTGCGTCTGTACTCCATGGGAACCACATGAGAGCGAAAGCTATCACCAAAAACGGACTGAAGTATTTTATATATACTATTCTTCGGCTACCCCATTTCTTCACATCAGTATTATCTTGCCATTGACCAATGAGAGGATCATTTAGCATGTTTATTATCATGAATAT
Source organism: Promethearchaeota archaeon (assembly GCA_030612905.1). Classification (GTDB taxonomy): domain Archaea; phylum Asgardarchaeota; class Lokiarchaeia; order Sigyniarchaeales; family SOKP01; genus SOKP01. The sequence goes on along the minus strand of JAUWNA010000255.1, from coordinate 3,759 downwards.
TGCCATTCCAATAATAAAAAGAACCTCATTTAAACCTAATGAATCGTAAAAGAATTTTATGTAGCCTAATCGGAATACACCGAGGATAAGCGTTAATGGAATCATCCCCACAACGTAACCCGAAGCTTGTTTTTTAGGTAATTTATTAATCGACATTTTTTTTTAAAAGATTTTTTTTTATAATATAGCTTCAATGTTAAACTTTAAAAAGATTTTTTTTGATTTCTAGTTATATATTAATTAATTCTTCCCAGACTTAATAAAAATTAAAATTTGTGATAGAAATTAAGAAAAAGTTAAACTTTTTATTTATTATAACCGACCAACAACGATTTGATCACTTAAGTTGTTATAACAACAAGATAGTCTTAAAAACACCAAATATCGATCGCATTGCTAAAGAGGGCGTTAAATTCACCAACTTTTATTGTAATAACCCAATATGCATGCCTAATCGAAGCACGATATATACGGGGCAATATCCCTCAGTTCACGGTGTTACAACAAATGGACGCAATTTACCTCAAGGTACAAATACCTTTGTTGACATACTACTTGAATCTGGAGCTTACTATACAGCAAGTTTTGGAAAAATACATCTGAATTATTTTGGAGCCCCTTCTGGCCAATTTAGAAGCGCTGTTGAAAGTCAAGAATTTGTCCAACATAGAGATTATCCTAAATTAACTAACTACTCGCCTTATTTTGGGTTAGAGGAGGTGAAAATAGTTTCAGGGCACGGGCCGCTATGTGGGCACCCTGATTACCTAAATTGGGTAAAGAAAAAAATAGAAAATAACCCCTCCTTAGGTAAACCGCTCAGGATTAAGTTGAGTAATCCGGATAATTTAATTCAAACAAAACTTAATATCTGTTTTGACACTTCTGATCCCTTGGTGAAAGTACAAGTGCTAAAACATAAAGTCCCTGAGGAACTATATTCTACAACATTTGTTAAAGAAAACACAATCGAATTCTTAGAAAAATTTTCCAATGGTTCTTGTTCCAAAAAGAGTTTTCTCGCTTTTTGTTCGTTTCCTGACCCCCATCATCCTTTCGCGCCGCCTGGTAAATATTTCGATATGTATAAGCCAGAAGATGTAATATTACCCAAAACATTTAACGATGACCATAAAAATAGTTCAGAATTTAATAGAAAACATTACAATACTCTTTTATCAACTGAAGGAACGGCAAAAGGGATCTTTCCAATACCAAAAGATTTAACCGAAGAAGAGGCTAAATCTGTAATTGCTGCGTCCTACGGAATGGAAAAAATGGTTGATGATGCCGTAGGGGAGATTTTAGATGCTTTGAATAAATTTGACCTGGCAGAAAATACAGTTGTTATATATACTACAGATCATGGCGATTTAGGTGGAGACCATAAATTCTTCTTTAAAGGACCATTCTTATATCAAGGATTAATCAAAATACCCTTTTTAATAAAAGTCCCTAATGGGCTAACAAACGAAGAATGCAATTCGTTAGCTAGTTCAATTGACATTCCTGAGACAATCCTAGAATTAGCTGGAATCCCAATCCCAAATTTTATGCAAGGAAAGAGTTTAATCCCAATATTAAATAACTCTAAAGAAAAAGTTAATGACGATATACTTATTGAAATGGATGATGACCATAATCATGAAAGAACGAGAACATTAATTACGGACGAATGGAGAATCACAGTTTTTAGTGATCATGGAGAATTATATAATTTACAGAATGACAAGAATGAAGTAGACAATTTATGGAACAAGAAGACTCTTAAAGATATTAAATTCGATCTTCTTTTAAAATTGTTTAAGAAAGCTAATAATCTAAGTAACCCCGTCAAGAGAGATTGTGGCTATTAATTTAAGGATTGATAGTTTAATAATGAATTGTTATGCAAGACTCTCCTTGCAAAAAGTTGTAAAATAATTCCCTAAAAACTATTAAATTCTACTTAATTTCTCTAAAATAGATTTATTTTAATTAGGAAAGAATATAAAGATGAGTAAAAAAGCGTTTGGTTCTGGTCATTTTGGAGAATGGATTGAAGACGAGTTTGGGTTACCCGCATATCGTTATACTTGCGATCAAATAAACGATCCGAAAGCAATCACTCCAATGAATGAAGAGTGGCGTTCAAAAACAGAACACCTTCATCAAGTTGGCAACGATAGATTAGTAGCTGTTGCATCAAATTACGGGTATATCCAAGTAAGACAAGACGAGGGAGGTCCTAAGTATCTAAATGAGTTTGCCCCTAAACAAGGACAATATGCCGGAGGCTTTGGATACCTTACTGATGGGGAAAACTTTTTAAGTACATATTATCCTAGTAACGTAGATTCCTTCGAAAGGATATTTGGAATTGGGTACTTACAGAAAAAAGTAATAGGGCATGGTTATAATGTTAACCAAATTATTTTTGCGCCATTTGGTGATGACCCTATTTTAATTTCTCAAATTACAATAACAAACAATCGAGATTTGCCGGTAGATCTACGCTGGATCGAGTATTGGGGTTGTTATATGTATCAATTTTCATCATCTGCATTTGCAGCACTACTTTCAAAAAAACCTGGTAAACACCCGAGAGAAATTCGCCATGAATTCAGTAATAAATTTAAACACGAGTTCAGTGTAATCAATAATGGCGCTGGACTACTAGAAAAAAAGTTTTTGGAAAATCAACAAGAGGTATACGATCCTACTAATCTTAAACCTGCATTTGTTGATATATTTCCGCCCCCAACTTTCTTAATCTCCTTAGATTCTAAAGTAAGCGCATTAAGTACTAATAATGAACAATTTTTTGGTCGTGGTGGTGTCAAAGCTCCAGATGGACTTAAAAATAAATTGAACAACGATATCAGTTCTACAGGCGTTGAAAGCGCTATGTTTTTGGAGCAAAATATACGATTAAAACCAGGAGAAAGTCAAACATTATCATTTTTATATGGGTATATTCCTAATGGCTACGATATAGCCTCCTTAGTAAATAAGTATAAAAATAATTTAGCTAACTTATTTGAAAAAACATGTAAACAATGGAAAAATAACAGAATCGAATTACAAATTAAAGACGAAGCATGGGTTAATCGCGAAGTTTTTTGGCATTATTATTATTTAAGAGGTGCTATGACTTATGATGATTATTTTAAAGAACACATTCTCTCTCAAGGTCATGTTTATCAATATATCATTGGATTTCAAGGAGCTGCTCGTGATCCTTTGCAACACGCACTTCCGTTTATTTACAGCGACCCCGAAATAGTAAAAAATGTTATAAGGTATACCTTAAAAACAACTCGTAAGAATGGCGAGATACCCTATGGTATTACGGGAAGTGGACAAATATTACCAGTCCCATTTAAGCCGAGCGATCAAGAAATGTGGTTACTTTGGTTAATAAGCGAATATGTTCTTGGAACTCGTGATGCTGAATTTCTTGATGAAAAAGTTTCCAGATATCCCGTTTATGGATCTAGAGCTGAAATTGTTAAAGTCCGAGACGTAATGGCGCGCTGTTTTCGTCATTTAGTTAAAAAGACGGGATTTGGACGCCACGGTCTTCAACGATTATCTAACGGCGATTGGAACGATGGAATTATTATCGGAAACATTTCTCCTGAAAAACATAAAGAAATTCAAAAAGAAGCAGAAAGCGTTTTAAACGCTGCAATGGCTATTTTCTCTCTTAAAATTTACTCTGAAATGTTAAATTTTGCAAACGAATCTGAATTAGCTGAAGAAGTTCTGAATTATTCT
>JAUWNA010000166.1 GCA_030612905.1 Promethearchaeota archaeon | reverse complement strand
CTTCTTCAAAAACCTCAATTAATTGGTCCTCTGATACATTTGCAAGTGGATACAAAAAAAACATCCCTAGTAAATTTCCACCTATTATCGTCAAAGGAAACCCAACTATTAAAAATACTATCCCGAATATTTTACATCCAGCAATAGATGATAGCTTTTCTTCCGGATTCATTTTTTCCTCACATATATTGTAAGCTAAATCTATTAATAAAAATTTCTAACTCAATATTTAAATATAGAACTTGCTTAGAAAAATATTACTTACTTTTTAAGATGCTATTGACGTATAAAAAAGATTTTAATTACAAACCTAATACTTCGTTTGTAGTATATATTTTGTTTTCTTTAGTTTGTTCAATAAATTTAATCGCTTTTATGGCGCCTGTTGCGAAGCACGACCTACTATGAGCTTGATGCTTTAATTCAATTCTCTCGCCAGGTCCTGCGTATAGAATAATGTGATCTCCCACAATATCTCCCGCCCGAATTGAGTGGATTCCGATTTCGTTCTTAGCACCAATTAACCGTTTGTTTGGTCCTTTATTCCTTCCAAATTTGGCGATTTTTTCGAATTCAGAGCCTAAAGTATCGCTGAGTATTTGTCCTATTTTTAATGCCGTCCCACTTGGAGAATCGAGTTTTCTATTGTGATGTGTTTCTATCACTTCAATATCCCAATCTTTTAAATATTCAGTTAAAATTGTTGCCATTTTGAATAAAATGTTTACACCCGTTGCCATATTAGGCGAAATCACAGCTGGAGCATTCTTTGTTTTTACGAGCGTTCCGAATTCATCGAGAAAATCTTGGGTCATTGCTGTTGTTCCAATTACGCATTTAATTCCGTTTTCAACGCAAATTTTGCAATTTTTTTCTGTTGCTTTTGCCACAGTAAAATCTACGGCGATATCTGGCTTAGTTTCGTCGATAACTTTTTGAAGATAATTAACGTCACTGATTTTGATTTTATTCCTATCTTTTACAGCTAGGAGCCCTCCTAATTCTTCGCCTATATTATTTACATCGCAAGCGGCAACTACTTCAATTTCATCGTCCTTTAACGCTAATTCACTAATGAGTTTCCCCATTATACCCGTAGGGCCTAAAATTAGTAATTTTATCATTAAATTCTACCTTAAATCAAGCTTATCTATATTAAATTTAAATTTTTTAGTACTATTTTAATTTTTTCTTGATTGTCAACTAACGGAGGCGTTAGTGGCAACCTCATCCGTTTATTCATTATCCCCATTAACTCTGCAACGTACTTTACTGGACCGGGGTTAGTTTCAATAAATAATACTTTAAAAAGATCGTACAGTTCGATCTGTTTTTCTTTAGCTTTTCCCCAATTTCCCTTAAGCATTGTGTTTGTGAATTCCACAAGTTTAGCGGGTATAATATTTGATGTTACGCTTACGACGCCTTTACCACCAAGTGCCATTATGTGGAACGTCATTCCATCATCGCCACTAAGAACAATGAAATCTTCTGGCGTTGTTTTTACAATCTTGGTAATTTGATCAATATTTCCACTAGCACATTTAATTCCAACAATATTGTCTTTAGAGTAAGCTAATTTAGATACCGTTTCAGGTTCTAAATTTCGACCTGTGCGACTAGGTACGTTATATAATATTATCGGTAAAGATATTGAATCTGCTATTGCTGAGAAATGGTCTATTAAAGAATGTTGCATCGGTTTATTGTAATATGGAACGACGAGTAGTACACCATCAGCCCCTGCTTTTTCGGCGTATTGACAGAGTGATATTGACTCTTGAGTAGAATTACTTCCTGTCCCTGCTAATACAAATGGGTCTTTTCCGCTTTTTTTTGCTTCGTCAACCGTGATATTTATTGCGTAATGGTGCTCCTTATGAGACAGCGTTGCCGATTCGCCAGTAGTACCCATTGTTAAAGGCTGACAGCCGTTATCGATCTGAAATCTAATAAATTCGCGATATTTTTCTTCGTCTATAGAAAAATCCTCATTAAAGGGCGTTATCATCGCAGTAATTACATTTTGCAATTTATCGAGCTTATTCATGATAAGTCATATCAATTTTTCTTTTTTTTGTACTTGTACTAGTTAACTTTTAAAACTATTTAAATAAAAAATATGGTTAAAAAATAATTTGAGGTTTCCTTTATAAGGATTATTGCTAAACACATCATAAATATAGCTGTAAATCATTGTTGCCTTATTTTTTCTCCACTATAGAAGAGGTTTTAAGTATTGAATAAAATTAAATAGGAAGTTAATTATGATTTTGTCAAAATATCTAAAATTTTATCTCAAATATGAAATTGGATTATTTAGATAAATTCTCTGGCACTCTATTAGGCGTAAGTATAGGAGATACATTAGGACACCCCTTTGAAGGAATGCTTAGGGAAAGAATATATTCTTATTTTAAAGATTTTAAAGAATTTATCATAAACAAAAAGAAGTTTTTTGGAACTTATACTGACGACACACAATTAACACTACACACAGCAGAAGCGCTTATTCAAGGATCGGGATTCAATACAAATAATTTTATTAGAGAATATGTTAGATGGCTTGAAGACCCTCCTATAGGACCAGGATTTGGATGCATATCCTCTATTCAAAAATTAAGATACGGAATTTCATGGGAAAAAGCGGCTTCGAATTCGGGAGGTAATGGTACAACAATGAGAGTCTCTCCAATAGGATTGTTTTACTGCAAAGATATAAGAAATTTAGAGAAATCAGCTTTAAAATCTAGTGTTATCACTCACTCTCACCCGGCAGCTTCGGCGGGTGCTATAGTCATAGCAAGAGCGATAGCCTTTTTAATTGATAAAAAACCAGAGACTGTTTTTTCAATCGACGAATTCTTTGAAACTATTATATTATCAATTTCAAACTCTCAAGAAAAAATATGGGAAGAATTTATCGAAATTTTAAACAAAGTAAAGCAAAATTTAAGCATCTCAATCGAAGCAGGGTTAATCAAGTTCTCCCAAGTAGGGGTTAAATCTCCTTATTTTATCGAGGATTACTTGGGTAAGGCTTTTGTTCACCCTTATACTCTCAGTACTGTTGCTTGCGCTATATTTATTTTCTTAAAAAATTTAAACTCATTTGAAGATTGCATTTTTCAGTTAGCGACAGCGGGAGGAGATAGCGACACTGTTGGAGCTGTTGGTGGAAGTTTAGCAGGTGCTTATTTTGGATTAAAAAATATTCCCGACGATTTAATAAATATAGTAAAAAATCATAAAAATATCTTAAGACTTAGTGAACAGTTGTATCTTAAATTCAAAGAGAAATACAAAATACTCTAATCAAGATCGTCAAAGAAATCATTCAATTTTTTCAAACAGGTTACGCAATAATTTGGCGGTTTTTTATCTGTATCGTCTAAGGAATTTGAATATTGCATTACGCATAGATTTTCGCAATGCTCTAATCCAAAAGTGTGTCCAAGCTCGTGAATTGCTTCCTTCAACACTCTTAGCTCAAATTGAGCTACATTTTCAGGTCTCCTATAATATTTTTCCCTTAAACGAGTAACTGAAATTAAAGCGCTCCCAAAAAACTTGTTTTTAGGCATGTCAGCAACGCCAAATACAAAGTTTAAAAATCTCGCAAAAATATCTGCATCCATAACACCTAAAATACGATAGTAATTTTTATTATTAACATGCTTGATTAACCTTTTTTTAACCTTCAACGCATCGTATTGTCTTCGATAAGGTTCATATTCAGATTCTAATAATGGAAGATTATCGGGAAGTATATTTGTTTTAATGTTATTTTTTTTAAAGAACCACTTCAAGTTCTTTTGAAGAACAATTAAAATCCTGGGATCAATATCTCCAATTCTTTGTAGATAAATTATTTTTTTCATTTTTAAACATATTAAAATAGATTGCTAAGAAAATATTATACGTTTTTATTTATTAGATTTAATATATTCTAATTGTATATCGATCGTTGGTAAATTGCAATAAAAAAATTAAAAATCGAAAGAATATTTTAATCTTTATTATTAACATATAATAATTAAATTTTTCATTATTAAGATATAAAAAATCGGTTTATCCCTCTTATTTAATGGGAGGGTGGTCTAGCTTGGTATGATTCCTGGTTTGGGACCAGGTGGCCGGGGGTTCAAATCCCCCCTCTCCCATTTTTACACTTATGCTTCTATGATTTATGTTTATTCAATTTTAAAATCTAAAAATAAAATAATAACTTGAACTTTAAAAGAAAAAGATTTAATTTTTTGCGTACTCTTCGATATCTATTGATTCCTCTGAATTAAAGTAAATTTCAGGTATTAAGTCTTGAATAGTTGAAATGAATGATATCATTATTGCCGGATTTTCAGAAGTTATTTTGTAATATTTATGAAACCTCCAAATCTTTTTATAAGTGAGTTGATCCTGAAAGAATTGAAAAATCTGCTCTATATCACCTCTAAAATCTTCATGCCTTTGCACCCAAGCGTAAATTTCGTTTCTATTTCTTTTTTTATTCTGTTTAATTTTTAACTTTATATTCATCATAACGCTTACAACTTATTTCTGTTCTAAAACTGCTAAATATAATATATTTTTGATTTTATTTATTAAAACAAATAGAAATTTTTAAGGTGAAAATCCTTTAGAAATTAGAAAAGAAAATAATTAGCTATAATTATCCTAAAACCTTTTTTAATTCTTTTGTAATCCGATAGACTTTTTTATCCTTTATCCAATAACGAATTTTGCTCGATTTTAGAAATTCTTGGACTTTTTCATTCAACTCATTTAATTTCTTTTTATCTTCATTAGATAGCTGAGGGATCTTTTCTTCAATTTTTTCCTTTACTGCCTTAATTTCTTCTGCAATGATTGGGATTTCTATTTGTTGTTTACCTTGAATTAATCTCTTTCTTAATATTTCTTTTATACCATTAATCCAGCCTTGTACCCAAGGATAAGTACCTTGCTTTTTTGGATCTATTATTCGAATATTTTTCCGATTAACAAAGATTAAATCGTCAGGGCAAGAATTCTCGCACGCTCCGCAGTAAAAGCACTGGTCTTCGTTACAAGCAATCTTACCGTACTTTACGACGTCTTCAGCGCTCTCAGGGATAAAGAAAGATTCTACGGGGCAAATATTTATGCATGCCTTGCAATTTTCTGGAGTGCATTTATGTAACATGTTTTTCTTAATAATGACTTCTCCCTCGATTGGAGTACTGATAGAAAAACAATC
>JAUWNA010000369.1 GCA_030612905.1 Promethearchaeota archaeon | reverse complement strand
ACTATCAAGGCGATTAAATCTTTCCTTATCAGGGGTAAGTTTGTCTGTGAAGCGAGGAGAGAGAATAGCACAGGGAAAAGGCTACAAACTAATCGATCCTTAAGCCTAAAACTGCAAAACTAAAGGGCGTCCCCAAGTTTTAAAACTGCAAAACTAAAGGGCGTCCCCACGTTTTAACAGTCAAATATAGACTTCCGATAGAAAAAAACAGGGGTATTTCTTTGTGCAAAGAGCAGCCTGAAATATGGAAGGCGCTCGGACTTAATATGAAGGGATTATTTTGTAATTGCTTGGGTTAGATGGTATTAATAACGATACTTAATTTTATGAGCTGAGGAAAACAGATGAAGCTTGTTTCATCAAAAAAAGTGCGAGGGAAAAAACAACATCCAATTTTATGAACGTTCTGCACGAATGTCCCGTAGGCATCCTTAGGAGCGAGAAAAAGTATGAAAGATCAAATTAGAGAGCTCGCAATACGCATTTTCGGAGAAATTGCACCCGAGGCAGATCTTGGGAATTTTAGACCTGACGTCAGTTTTCGGGATCAGTTCGATTTCGACTCCGTGGATTATTTGAACTTCGTCATCAGGCTCGAAAAGGAGTTAAAATTTAACATCCCCGAGATAGATTACCCCAAGCTCGCTACTCTCAACGGCTGCGTTGAGTATCTAAAATCTAAGAACAGCCCATAGATTATTTTACATCTCCGTCTGAAACTCGTCATGAGTTATAGTTTCAAGGAGACCATCATGACTTGCGGATCGTCCGGTGAACACCTAACGGTGAAGCCAAGTACCTGACAGAGCTTCAGCATGTTTTTATTGTTGCTCAGTACCTCACCGAAAATTTCTCCAATACCACGGTTTCGTGCATAGGGTCGAGAAAGAAATAATTTGGAATTTTTTTTTCGTAATTAGTGAGGGTAAAGTGTATAATTCCATGAAGGATTTACTTCATGATATTTTATATTTAACTTCTTTAAATCATCTTCTGACGCCTTAATACCTTTTTTGTATTTTTTATCAACTAAAATCGCATTTACTCTGAGCCCGGTAGTTGTTTTTGTACTTTTAGTATATTTAAGAACTGTCTCATAATCTATCAATGGTGTTGCTTGCCAATTTTTAGTAATCTCGCTAAATAGACGATGTTCTATCAAATTCCATTTTGAAGCTCCTGGCGGGTAATGACATACCGTTACTTTAAACCCATATTTATCGCAAAGTATCTCTTGAAGTTTGACTTTCCACATATGAGGTTTATATCCATTACTCCCACCAGCATCCGCTTCAATTAATATCTCATTTTGATTTTTGTATTTTTTGACACCTTCATGTATCCACCATCTTTCAATAGATTCGACTGCGAATTCGGGTGTATCGCTTGATGTAAAACTTTTACCTTCCTTAAGGAACATTCCTATTGACACAAATCCATTGTTTTCTTTCTCATCATAAATTCCGTACAAAACAGCTTTCCCTATTGCGTATGTCAAAAAATCATGATCATTTGTTAAGTCACCCTCACGCTTATATCTCGTCCCTGGGTTTTTAAAGTTTCCCACCGGTTCTTTCTTTTTAGTATCTACGCTAATTGCCGGTTTTTTAATCTTATTGAATTTATAACGCATTTCGTTAATATACCCAAACTGCTTGTTGCGCTTTTCTTTTTCTTCTTTTGTGAGTACTTTACCACCATTTGAAATCGTTTTAATGTTAGTTTTTAATGAAAAATCTAAGTCTTTTAAAATTTTCCCTACTGTGGTTTTGCTTACTTTGATATCGATAGTAGCAAGTTTATCTGCAATTTTTTGAGTAGTCTTTCTTGTCCATTTTAAATTACTCATTGGATCACCAGCTGTTTCATATTTCATCAACTCTTCAATCTCTTTAATCACATTTGGGATTTTTTTTTAATTTGTTTTCTACCTCCACCTGATTCTCGAATATTATCGATATTGACTTTTCCGCCTAAAAGTTCTTGCCGTCCTCTAGCAACTGTCTTTTGATCTAAATCAAGTAGTTCTGCAATTCTTTTATCTCCACCATGCCCAATTTTCAAAGATTCATATCCCGCATATAGTCTACGCTGCTTTTCGTCCATAGTACTAAAGAAAATTATCAATGCCGCCTTCAGCTCGTTCATTAAAATATCAGGTCTCATCTCCTCGTCCGGAGACTGTATCTTATCTATTCTCATTAGCTCTTGTTTTTTACTTAATTTACGAGATCTTGAATAATAAATGTAAATTCCCGATAGTTTTTTTCTAATGACGATTTTGTTTTTTACAAGTTCCAACAACGCATCCTCAACCTTCACTCTTAGAATATTATTCAATTCAGATGCCATGTATCCTTGTGTTGAGCTGCCAATCAAGAATTCTATTGTTTTCTTAAGGGTCCCATTTTTTGAAAATAAAGCTGACGTATATGACCATATTCCATATTTGTTGTATCTCGCTATTCTTTTCAATGAGTAGTACTTTCCACTGTGAGAATAGCTTGAAATATAACCCAACATTGATAATTTTCTAAACACTGTCATTCTGCATTGAGTTCTTAAGGTGCTTTTAAGTTCGTCAATTGTCATTATTTTCTTATCATTTAAGCAAGTTAACAACAATTCAGAATCAATTGATTTATTTTTCATATGTTACAATCCAGAATATTCTTGATTAATTTTCTGGATTGTAACATCGCATTTGTAAGATGTCAACTTTTTTGATTGAGACGTTAATATATTTATATCAATAAGATAAAAGATTTTAGAGTAGTTAAAGATTTTTGTTTATGCAGAATTTGGTGTTACAATTAAGACTCAAAATACCAATTTAAATGTTTCTCAACCCATACTCAATAATGCGTCGCATAAGCATAGGCCCAAATCCCATCCCAGTCATATCGTGGCGCAAGAGGATTGAAAATTCAGCGCGTTCGTTGGCGGAGTCTGCGCTAATACGAATGGCGCCACAAAGTTCCGGTTCTCCCGATCTATCTTGACCCACGAGGACCAACGCCATTTCGCGGTCGTAGTCTATTTGTGTGAGACGAGCTGCCAGATCATGAGTTAGTATTTTCATGGGATGGAGAAAGCGCAAGCGTATCTCTTCCGGAGAAAGCTTGTCGAAAAGCGCGTGAAACCCGGGCTCGTCCTCCGGCCGTACTGGGCGAAGCTCAAAAGTGCGGCCATCAGGCAGTGAGACGGATTCCTCCAGCTCTTTT
>JAUWNA010000323.1 GCA_030612905.1 Promethearchaeota archaeon | reverse complement strand
TAATTTCGTCGTTGATTTTTTACGTAGTAAATATTATTCGCATGTTAATTCAGATAGAGTTATATTATCTCGGGTATCCTTGGGATAGCATTCACGTTTCAATTAGTGCTGCTAGCTCTTTTGTCGCAGCAATAATTATTCTCTTATTACATAAGTGGATCCCTGAATTTATCATATCTATCATATATATTGGCACTTTACTTAGTAAGAGATTTAAACTTTTGAAAGAACCTAAAAAAGGTAAAAAATAATTAAAATATGTTATTAGTTCAATTAGTTCATTAAATAAAATGTAATTGATGTAAATTATGCTAAATTTTGAAAAAGAACAAAAAGTAATAGAAATTGGAACGACCCGAATCGGAGGTCAACCGGGCGAAAACCCCGTTGTAATGATTGCTACCGTTTTTTACACTAATCACGCTGCTTTACTCGATGAAAAAAAAGGTGAATTCGATAAAAAGCTAGTCGAACAAGAATTGAACGAATATTCCGAAATTATCGAAGAGACGGGAATGCAAGGGATTGTTGATGTAGTTGGTGGTTATCCAGATGCTTTATTAAAAGAATGCGAATATGTTGCTGATGTCGTCGATTACCCTTTCTTAGTTGACGGATTAAACGACAGTTCGCGCATTCCGACAATGGAAGGTCTTAAAGAAATTGGCTTATTGGATAGAGCTATTTTAAACAGTATCGACGATGCTACAAGCGAAGAGAGCCTAAATAAATTAAAAGAAATTGGAGTAAAGCACGCAGTTTTATTAACTTTTGGGAATAGATACATATTTCCTCAGGCAAAATTAGATTTTCTAAAGAACGAATTAATATCAAAGGCTCAAAGAGCTAACATTGAAAATATCATGATTGATACGGCAGTGTTAGACTTACCTTCGATTGCGATTAATGTTGAGACAACAAGGTTAGTAAAAACTGAATTAGGATTACCCGTAGGATTCGCTCCCGCCAACGCAATTTATGGATGGAATTTCGTTAAAAAATATGGCGATTCGGCTAGATGTGGTGGTATTGCGTCATTAATGGCATATTGCGTTAACGCTGGAAGCGATTTTGTGCTATTTGGTCCGGTCAAGTTTGCTAAGTGTATTATTCCCGCAATGTCTCTCATTTCAGGAATTAATTCTTATTATCGAAAAAGAATTTTACGAAAAAGTATTTCAGATCGGACCCCATTGAAGCACATATTTTAAGATATATACCTTATTAGTAAATCTTGTGTACGATCAAGGAAATCTTGAATATTTTTATTAATTTTTTCTTTTATGTTCTCTTTGTCTAATAAGAAAAGAATGAACATATCGTAATGTAAAACCTTAATTTTCTTAAATAAAATGACTGAGTCTGAAACTTTAAATATTGCTTCGTCTTTCTCTGCAGCCTTATATTTCGAAAATATTTTAAATAACAAGGCAAATTGTGGAGCTACAACCTCAAATACATTTAATAAGTCCTCAGATTTCTGCATTTTTGTGATTTCCATTGCCTTAGGAGTATAATATTCAGCTAATACTAATCCGTCGTTGCTTAACAAGAGCGCTAAATATATATCTGTTTTTGACGAAAATGTGTGAAGGTTATGTTCGATTAACCCCCTGTTTGGACTTAACTTGGCTATTCCTGAAGAAAAAGCTCTTAAAATTGTAAAAATCTGAAATACACTTGTTATGTAAATTTCAGGGCTTTTATTTAAAGAGATTTTAGCTAATTCATTTTTTATTACTTTTATATTATTTTTAATTTCTTTAGAGTCAATTATGTCGGGATCTCCCTTCGATAAAACATAGATAATTGGAGTTGTCTGTTCTAGTTGCGCTAATGCTTTTTTTATATTTTTAAGATATTCAATACTTTCTTTAAATCTGGCTTTATTTCTAATATCAATGAAATAGATAAGCAAATCTGCTTCGAATAAATAGATCTGGGCTTTATTAAGATATTTTTCGTGATAGGCTTTTTGACCACCCAAGTCCCATAGAAATATCGTAGACCCTAATGCTTCTATTGAACTTACATCTGCTCCCCTCGTCGGTCTTAATCCAATCAATTTTGAAAACTTTCGATCTATTGAAAGCAAAAAGCTCGTCTTCCCACTATCGTCAAGACCCGCGAATAAAATTTTCATTTTTCTTTGCGATGTAATAGGCGTTGCTGGAGTTTTTTCAATCGTAATTATTTTTTTTAAAAGGCTCTTAAAATGACGTTCTACTTGCTCTTGTGGTAGAAACTCTTCAGCAATTATTTTATCAAACTGGTTAAAGAAATCGATAACTATATTTTTTAGTCGATTGATGTTGTTGTATAAAAAGCCTCTTTGATTCTCGTCTACTAATATACAGAAAGCAGATGCTAAAGGAGCTTCATCAAATTTTACTTCAACAAAATGAAAAAAAGTAAGTGCCGTTAAGTGAAAATCTGGAAATGGAATAACTCCAAAATATTGGTATTGCTTAAGCAAAGCGTAGTCTTTATTAAATAACATGCCGTCCCCGAGGAGAAGGCTTAAGGTTTTAATTGAGATTTGCATATAATCTGTGAAAGACATACAAAGTCCTTTTCCGCCTGTGTTTTCTTTATTTTCAAGTCCTAAATCTTTCCCCTTAATTGGTTTAGGGAACATATAAATTGGTGAAGGACCTAATTTGTCGTAGGCGCAAAACGCTAGTCCTTTGACTATAGAAGACTCAATTAAATCATCCATTACATAGAACATTCTGTATTATTATTTTTGAATAATAAAGGTAGGAAAGTTAATTATTTAATAGTAATAGATTTTTACTAGAACAGTAATGTTAAAAAAAATTGCTGAATCTATAAAGAATAATAAAAAAATAGAAGAAAAAAAAAGAATTGATCCTATTGTTCAATTCATAAATTTAAATTCTTTTAAAAGTTCTCGCATATTCTCAGACATAGGAGAGGATTCTGCCGCAGTTAAGAACGATAATGGAATGTACACGTTACTAACAACCGATCGGATTAAAACTACTTTTATAGAGACGTTTCCATTTGGCGCTGGCTTTAGTTCCATCTTGGTTGGCGTAGATGATATTTACGCGTGTGGAGGGGCGCCGATAGCGGCAAGCTTGATAATTTCTTTTAAAGAACAAAAGATTGGGCAAAAAATGATTGAAGGCGTTTGTAACGGTTCAAACAAGTTTAAAGTTCCCATTATTCGAGGTCATACTAATACGAAAGATTATTACGAATTAAGTTCCACATTAATAGGAGAAATCAAAAAGGAAGATTATATATCTGCGAAAAATGCACAACCAAACGATGACATCATTTTAGCTGTAGATTTTGACGGAAAAATAGGAAAGGCAGATGTTTTACATTGGGATACAACTACATTTAAGGATTCTGAAAAAGTTTTAAATAAAAGAAAATCTATGAATGTTATTGCCCAAGAACATCTTGCTAATTCGTCAAAGGATGTTTCTAACGGAGGCGTGTTTGGAACTATTTTACAACTAATGCAATATTCTGAAGTTGGTGCGGATATAAATATTAAAAAGATTGTTATTCCTCCAAAATTAATAGAGAAGGGATATAGTTTGGAGACTTACATTAAAATGTTTTTAACCACTTCAT
>JAUWNA010000248.1 GCA_030612905.1 Promethearchaeota archaeon | reverse complement strand
AAGAAACTGCTGATCAAGAGCGTGAACACGGTCTAAACTTTTATAAAATGCTCCAAGAATTCAAAAAGGAAGAGAATTTTGATGATTTCCTGGTAAATGAGATGTATCCTACGACTTATGGCAAAACTATAGAAAATTTAGAATCCGCGGTTAATGGTGAAACAATGGAGTATACGAAACTATATCCGGACTTAGCAGATACCGCTGAAAAAGAGGGTTATCCTCATATTGCAGAAAGAACACTTGCAATCGCTCGTGCAGAACAACATCATGCAGAACGCTACGGTAAGCTGTTGAAATTAATTGGAGATGATGCGTTCTTTAAACGAGGAGAGAAAGTAGTGTGGGTCTGTCTTGAATGCGGCTACGAAGTAGAATTAGACGCGCTTCCAGAGGATTTTGTTTGTCCAAGTTGTTCACATCCAAGGTCTTATTTCAGAAAGAAATGCGAAGTTTTCTAAATACCAAAATATGTATTATAAAACTTAAGCAAAATAATTAAATACTAAACTTTCAATTATTGGAAACAACTATTAATTAAAATAGTGAAAGCGATATGAAACAAAAAGAGATTTATAAGTGTGAAATATGCGGAAAAGTAATAGAAATCCTTAAACCAGGCGTACCTGAAACCATCTGTTGTGGAAAACCCATGGTCTCAATGGGAGAAAAAACCGCTGATTGGAAAGGAGAGAAACACGTTCCTAAAATTACGATTGAAGGTAACATAGTCACAGTTGATGTTGGCGTATCAATGGGAACTCCACACCCTATGACAGAAGAGCATTATATTATGTGGATTGAGTTAATCTGCAAAGACAACTGTTATAAGCGTAAATTTTTAAAACCTGGAGACGAACCTAAAACTACGTTTGTTGTAGCAGATACCGATGTCGTAGGCGCCCGAGAATATTGTAATTTACACGGTTTATGGAAGAGTTAAATTTTATCTAAGTTAATTTTAATACTTTTTTTTTTTTTTTATTCAGTATCTAAGTATTTATTTTTTTTCTTTTATTTTTTATGGTCGACACACCGACATTATTTGTAATTTACCCGACCACCCCCTGTGATTTTTTCTCCAAAGTAAGAAAGGTTTTAGCTAATAAATCCTGGTTTTGATTCAATGTCCAAGCCTTTTTTCTTCCACATTTCTTTCTTACTTTTTGAATCTGCTTTTTATTCATCTTCCACGAATTATAAAGAAGCATCCTTGCCATCATATCTAAATATCGTAGACTATCATAGTTTGACTTCCATCGGCGATTAATTCGATTTAAGTCGGAAAATCCCGTTTCAATGAACCATCTTCGACGATAAAATAACGAAGTGCGGGACGCCCATGAGCTTGTCTTTCCTTTAGGCTTCTCGGTAGTCATTATGGTAAATATTCTATGGTAAGCATCCTTTAAAGTTATTTTTCCGCTTTTATAATCTCTTTTGACGCCTTGAAGAGAAAAGCCCCTCTTCGCTTTTATTATTATGTAAACATCTTTCCAAAATCGTCTTTTTGCTGCGGGAGCGGTTGAAAAGGTGTATTTCCGCACCCGACCATGCTTTCCATCGAGATAATCGGTAATGAACTGTTTGACTTTCTTATATTGCTTGGCAGGAATTAAAACATGTCCTCCCTTTCTTTCTATATCAGCAATGAGTTCGGCTCTATAGAATTCGCGATCCATCAATACATATTTCAACTCAAATCCTAATTTTAGTAAATGATCGAGAAATTTTATAATAATTGGAATCTTAGATTGACCCATTGCTATGTGTTCTAATCCTGCGTAAAGGTGAACTCCACGAGAAAGAAGCGAAAATCCAAGATAATGTCGCATTTTCTTTGTTCCCTTCTGCCGATTTGTACCTTTGATCATTTTATCTTCCCGTTTGCCATAATATGGGTGCTCCGTAAAATCAATTAGAACATTCACCTTTTGTGAAATCAGATTTAGTTCGAAAGCTTCCTTTAATTGCTCATCAAGACATTCACGCAAAATATTGCGTGCTCTCTGAAGTCCAATTCTTCTCAGAAACTTGTTAACCTCTGTTTGATGGGGTACCATCCGTCTTCTCCGACCGTCTGTAAATGTTTTTTGCCTTCCTCGTCTACTACTCATTAAATGTTCGTTGAGCAGCTCACTAGCCTCATGAATCGATCTTCCAATAATTTCAGAGAAGAAAAATACTTTCAGGAAGTCATCCTTTTTATATCTTGCATTTTTTGCTTTTTTAAGACGCCACATTCGAGATTTAATTTCAAAACAAAACTTTTTAAAAAATGAGAGCATATAATGATTAGAAAGAAGTGGTTTAATTCCCGAATTCAAAACTGATTTAGGAAATATTTCTTGTAGTAGCATACATAAATAATACCACTTCTTTCTAATAAACTTTAGGTTTATCAACTACAAAAGCAAAAAAACTGGTTTGAGTATTTCAAAATAAGAGAATAAGCAATACTTTTAATAGAAAGAAACTCACATCAATCGGATTCAGAGTTTAAAATCCTTTGATACTGTTTATTTTTATTTTTATTTCATTTTTATGATAATGTCAAATATTTTAGATTATTATTGATTTTCTAATGTACGTTTATTAAGTTATAATACAGAAGGAAATTGCCAACATTATGTTGATCTTTTTACAAATTTTTGTAATTTGTTGCTTTATTGTAGTTATAATTGCACTTTTCAGAGAAAGAGTAGATTTTTTGACTTACAGTATGGGAGCAATGCTCGTTGCGGCTACTGCTACTTATTTTTTTTCTCCTGAAGTTGTATCTATGGAGGAATTTTTTCTATCAGTTAATTGGGAAGTGATATTTTTCTTGATTTCAATGTTTACAATTGTGGCTATACTAGAAGAAAATCTCGTATTTCAAGAAATAGCCAGAAGAATTACGAAAAAATTTAGTACGAATACTAGGGGGTTCTTTTGGGTAATTTGTCTTATATCAACTGTAAGTGCGGCTTTTATTGAAGACATTTCTGTGGTGATTATATTTATTCCGATGATTATTAAGACGAGTGAAAAAATGAAAATAAACCCTGCTCCAATCCTTTTAGGCATGACGATTTGTATTAACCTTGCTTCTACTTTAACTCCTTTTGGTTCTGCGGAGAATGTATTAATTGCAAGTCAATTTTCGCTCACATCACAATGGTTTTTTTTTAATCTTGGCATCTATTTGATGATAGGGACTTTATCAACGCTTTTATTGTTAGATTATTTTATCGTTAAAAAACATCTTACTGATATTTGGGTCCCACATTGCGAAGAATATGAAGAATCATTGGAAAATAAGCATCTAGAAGAACATGAATTAGTAATTTTAGAGGACCCTATTGATAAAAAAGTATTTAATAGTAACTTGATTTCACTTGGCGTTCTGTTTGTTCTATTAATCGTTATTCCTAACATTTTATTTGTAGGATTGTTAGGTACGTTAATCTTTGTTTTTATAAATCCAAGGAGGAGGGAATCTGGAAAAAGAAAACCAGATCTCTCTTATTATTTCACCAAAGTTGATTACAAATTAGTATTCTTTTTTATTAGTTTGTTTGTTCTAGTGTTTTGTTTTGAAAAAGTGGGAATTATCCAATTCCTTGAAGATTTTGTAATAAATGTTGCTCCCGCTAATCTCTTTTTATTATGTATTTTTATTTTAGTGTTAACTTCAATTCTATCTGGGTTTCTTGATAATCTTCCAGTAACTATTCTGTTTATGCCTTTTTTACAAGTGTTAATGGATGCTGGATTTTCAGCAACACCTATATTAGTTGCATTCATATTAGGAATAAACTTGGGAGGAAATATATTACCTCAAGGCTCAGCTGCTGATATGATGACCCTTGAATTATCAGCGAAGTATTGTGTAGACGAAATGAACTATAAAAGATTGCTAAAAACTGGCGGAATTTTCGCTATATATCATATAATTTTAGGAGTTGCTTATTTAGCAGTATTAATATTCGTTTTCTTTTAATGTCTGAAATTTTTCATCTTTTTTTATCTCAATAGAATATGTAGATCAAAGTTAAATTTGTTGAAATGTAATCTTACTTAATATGGGAAAGATTAAAGCAATTATACTAGATCGAGATGGAACATTAATAGAGGATAAAGATTACGCTTATAAACTCGAAGATTTCGAGCTTTTGCCTGGAGTCATTGAAGGCTTAAAAATTTTACAAAAGAATTACCTTCTATTTATTGTCACAAATCAATCTGGTATTGGAAGAGGATATTAC
>JAUWNA010000038.1 GCA_030612905.1 Promethearchaeota archaeon | reverse complement strand
GCAACTGGGACAGGCACAGATGGTAATATTATTATTGGTAACTTGGATTCACCTATATACTTAACAAATACCGGAAAACATTCGAAGTTAGGTGAATTAATAGGGTTATCCGTAAAAAAAGCTGTAAAAGAAGCGTTATATAAACAAGAAAATTGCGATCCTGATAGCCAGCATAGTATTTTAAAAAGATTTGAGAGATATGGAATAACGGAAGAAAGTCTATGGCGAAAGTATAAAAATGTTTTTAATCAAGACTCGATGACTAAATTAGATTTTATCTATCATTTTCAATCTATAGATAAAAATAATAAACTGGTTACTGTTTCTTCATTAATAATTCACCTTCTAGATGAGTATCGATGGGGATTATTAGGAAAAACAGAGATAAATGAAGAAATTGAAATGTTATTTTCTACATTAGTACAATCTTTTAATGTAAATAAAGAGATGTTAACTTTAAATTTAAATATGAATAATTTTATCAAAGATATTTTATCAAATTTCGAAAATCTCATCGTCGTCTTAATAAGAAAAAAAAAATTAATTGAAATCTAAAATCACATCATTACTTCTAGTTTTATAGCTAATTCTTTATTATCGTGAAAGATTTTTAGATTGATATACAAAAATGGAGTAATTCTAATTATGATTTTCATAAAACTTTTAATATAGGAAACTTATCCTATTTTTAATAGGAAACTTATCCTATTAATTTTTTTAATAAAAAAAGAGTGAAAAGAATTGAAAAAAGAAGGAAAAATTATTACTGCTATTATAATTGTTGTACTTATTGGTGGAGGTACTTCTTTGGGTATTTTTATGGTTTTAAATGCTCAACCAGAACCTTTAACAGGGTATTTATTCACAGACTCCAAAGATAGGCAAGTTAGGGTTCCAGATCATCCTGAACGAATTATATCAATGGCTCCTTCGATTACTGAAACATTATACGAGTTGGAAGTTGACGATAGGCTAGTAGGAGTTACTGATTATTGCAATTATCCTGTTAATGCTTCAAGTAAAACTAGCATAGGGGGTTTTTCAACGCCTAATATGGAAGTGATCGTAAGCCTAAACCCTGATTTAATTATTTCTGCCACTTGGAACGAAGAGTCTGTTACTCTTTTAGAGAATATGGGGTTTGCCATAGTTATCATACTTGCTTATACTCTTGATGAGATAATTAATATTATTGGAGTAATTGGAAATTTAACTGATGCCGAAACTAAAGGTGCAGAAATAGTGAACACATTGACAACAAATATGGAAGCGATAACGAATAAAACTAGTACAATTCATGAAAACATCACAGTTGACTGCTATTTTGAAATATGGGAAACACCAATGGTAGCTGGAGGTAATTCATTTATAGATGATATGATTACTAAGGCAGGTGCTATTAATATATTTAGCAATCTGCAATTAGAATGGCCTACGGTTCAACATGAATGGATAATTGGAAGCGATCCAGACGCAATTTTTATTACGGAACATAGCGCACCGTATTATTCTCAAGATGTTTGTAGTAGAACAGGTTATAGTGTTGTAAATGCATGTATTAACGCTCGAGTATATTTATGTCTCGACGATATATATTTGCGAACGGGACCAAGAATTATAATGGCATTAGAAAATATGACACGATACCTCTATCCCTTTTTGTTTACTTAGATAATAGAATTAATAAATTTTAAATAAATAAAAAGAGGTGCAATAATACTATTAAAAAATTGAACCAAATAAAAAAACTGGTTCTTATTTTTATTTTTTTTTTTTTATTTCTTAGTATAATAATTGCTTTATCAATTGGTAGTGTACAGATTGAATTTTTCAAGATTTTAGCTATAATTTTAGATCAAATAGGATTTCCCATTGATGAAATTTGGACAAGTGGAGAACAAGTTATAATATTAGAATTAAGATTGCCGAGAGTCTTAATGTCCGTTGTTGTTGGAGCAATGTTAGCTGTTGCTGGCGTTGCAGCACAGGGACTGTTCAGAAATCCAATTGTAGATCCATATATTATTGGCATTGCTTCTGCTGCTGGGTGTGGCGTTTCTTTATGTGTCGTTTTGGGTTTTGCATCTTTACTTGGTTTATTTACTATTCCGTTAGTATCGTTCTTATTCGCAATGTTGGCAATTATTATTATTTACAAGCTTTCACAAACAAGGTATCGCATGTCTATGACCGTGTTGTTATTAGCGGGTATTGCATTTTCTTTCTTTTTTTCAGCATTTACCAGTTTTATTCTCTATTTTTCTGAAGAAAAAGTACATTATATTCTATCTTATCTTATGGGAAGTTTTTGGGGTACTTCATGGGTCGATCTATATATAGTATTCATTGTAATGATTCCTGGAACTATTATATTATATTTTTATGGTCGAGATTTAAATATCATGGTTTTTGGTGATGATAACGCTCAATCTATCGGTGTTAATGTCGAACAATCAAAACGAATAATTTTAATAATAATGACATTATTAACATCAACAGCGGTTGCATTTTGCGGTTCTATTGGTTTTGTTGGACTAATTATACCACATTTTATGCGTTTATTAGTAGGGAGTGATAATCGTAAATTAATTCCCTATTCTGCCGTTGGAGGGGGTTTATTATTATTATGGGCAGATGTTTTGGCTCGTAATCTAATTTCTCCTCTCGAAATACCGGTTGGCATTTTTACGGCTTTATTAGGTGGTCCATTTTTTGTGTATTTAGTTGTTCAAAAAAAGAAATCAGGAGAATTAATGTAAATAAAAATCTATATTTACTAAATTAATCAAATTGGATGTGGTTTATTGCCTATTGAATGTGAAAATATTAGTTTTAATTATTGGACAAAATTAGTTCTTAAGGATATTTCCCTCCAATTTGGAAAAGGACACTTATATGGGATACTTGGACCAAATGGAAGCGGTAAAACAACATTATTAAAAGTATTATGTGGTATTTTAAAGTCAAAATATGGTCAGGTTGTAGTAGATGAATTTAATATAAAAAAAATGAATATATCTGATATTGCTAAAAAAATCGCAGTCGTTGAACAGTCAACTTCAATTGATTTTGATTATTCTGTTAAAGAAATTGTGAAAATGGGACGATTCACACATATTGGACGATTTTCAAAAGAAACCTCCGAAGAGAAAAAAATTATTAATGAACTTTTAGAGCAATTTAACTTAATAGAATTAGAGAATCGGGGATTTAATACTCTAAGTGGAGGAGAACAACAAAAAGTAATTATTGCAAGGGCAATAGCTCAACAAAGTAAAATACTTCTATTGGATGAGCCAACAACTCATCTCGATCTTAATTATCAAATCGAATTTATGGAAAGACTGAGAAAATATGTCAATGATGGGATTATTGTAATAATTGTAATTCACGATGTAAATTTGGCAACTCAATTTTGTGATAAAATTGTTCTACTAAAAGAAGGAAGAGTTATCGCCTTTGGGAATCGCGAAGAAATTATAACTAGAAAAAATTTAAAGCTAATTTATAACATAGATGTAATTGTTAGAAAAAATCCATTTTCTAATTCTATATATATTATTCCTCATAAAATAGAATTTCCAACTTCTATGCGATATGATAACAATTCTAAACCAAAAAAGATTCATATAGTAGCAGGTGGAGGAGCAACTTCGAAAATATTACCAAAACTGAATGATTGCGATGTATCAGTAGGTATCGTTAATGTTTTAGACGATGATTACATTCTTGCTAATGAATTAAATTACAAAATTATTTCAGAAGCCCCGTTCTCCCCAATAACAGATAGTTCAAGTGAAGAACTAAAAACTATATTAAAAAATGTTGATCTTATTATTTTAGCAAATATTCCATTTGGGATTACAAATTTAAAAAATTTAGAAATTTTGAATGAAAGTAATAAAAAAATAGTGCTTTTTGAAAGAAATCCTATTGAAGAGCGTGATTTTACTGAAGGTATTGCAACTACTATTTACAACAACCTAAAAAGTAAAAGTAATGTAAAAACTATAAATAATTTACATGATCTATTCAATTTTATTGAATCAATGGAGGAATGAAGATTTCATGGATCTTAGTAGAATAATTAACGAAAAAAAGAGAAAGTTAGCACACCACAGCCATGGTGGCGAAATTTATAAAATTAATAACTCACACGATCTTAATTCATTGTTAGATTTTAGTACTAATATCAATCCACTTGTTTTTCTAGACCTTTTTAAACGCTCATATTTAGATTCCATTAATCAAATATCCAAATATCCCGATTCAAAATCAACTTTATTGAAAGAACAATTAGTGAATTACTTTAAGAACAAAATAACTGCTGAAAATCTAATTATTGGTGCAGGTTCTGAAGAATTAATTTCGATTTTTTGTAGTATGTTTATCGATTCTGGTGATGAAGTAATAATATACCAACCAACCTTTACTGAATATGCTTGGGCTATTCAAAAAAATGAAGGAAAAATTATCAATGTTTACAGAAAACCGAAAAACAATTTTCAACTTGAATGTGACCCTATAATTAGTCAAATTACTTCTAAAACTAAAATCATTTTTATATGTAATCCTAATAATCCTAACGGTTTACTTGATCCTTTAGAAAAATTGGAAGAAATTATAAAAATTGCTTCAGAAAATGATATTCTTGTATTTTTAGATGAAGCTTTTATCGAATTTACAGGTGAATCGAATTCTTTCGTAAATAAAATTGCGTTTTTTGATAATTTATTTGTATGTCGAAGTTTTACAAAATTTTTTGGGATACCTGGACTTCGAATAGGGTTTGGAGTTAGTAATACTAACATTATCAATTATATCACAAATGGTCAAGTATTATGGCCTGTTAATTGTGTTGCTCAAAGAGTTGCCCAAGAAATATTAAAATCTAAAGCGTTTTTTGATAAGTCTTTAAATTTCTTTTCTGAAGAAGCAAAATTCGTTGTAAGTGAGTTAGAAAAGATTGGAGGGTTAAAGGTCTATCCTACTAACACAAATTATATTTTAATTAATACGAGAAAAACAGGAGTTAAGGCGTCTATTATTAAGGAATGTTTACTTGAAGAAAAGATTTTAATCAGAGATTGTTCAAATTACGAGGGTCTAAATGGATACTATATCAGAATTTGTATTAAATCAAGAGAATTAAATTTAAAATTAATTTCTTCTTTAAAGAAAATATTTCGCCCCCAAATGCACGAGAAAGGCCCGATTTTAATAAATAAAGCAATGAGGGAAAAAAAATTAACAGATATAGATAAAAAATGTGATTATTACCCCTGCCATACTGAGTTGGACGATTGTACTTTTTGTTATTGCCCTTTTTATCCCTGTTATCAGACTGATACTGGTGGTTTTGAAAAAATTTATTCCAAGACGGGAGGTTTTATCTGGGCGTGTTCTTCTTGTATTTTTCCTCATAAAAAAGAAAATGCGAAAAAAATTCTTAATGGATTAATAGAATTAGGACAAGATTTTGAATCGATTAGCAAAGAAAAACTTATGAAGTTGCGAGCGAATATTTTAAAACAGAATGGAACTAAAGATGAAATGTAAAGCATTAATGGTTCAAGGAACGACTTCATACGCGGGAAAATCTATGTTAGTTGCGGCGTTATGTCGAATTTTTAGCGATATGGGTTATAAAGTCGCTCCTTTTAAGTCTCAAAATATGTCGTTAAATTCTTTTGTTACTGAAGACGGAGCAGAGATAGCTCGATCTCAAGTAGTTCAAGCTATAGCTGCGAGAGCGAAACCAATCTCTGAACACAACCCTATCTTATTAAAACCTAAAGGAGATCTATCATCGCAAATAATTCTTATGGGAAAACCATTTGCTGATTATCACGTAAAGAATTATTATTCCGATTTTATTCCACAATTAATTCCATCTATTAAAAAATCATTATTAACATTGCAAGAGAACAACGATATTGTTGTCATTGAAGGTGCTGGAAGTCCGGCAGAGATCAATTTAGCCGATGTTGAAATTGCGAATATGTTCGTTGCAAAATTAATTAATGCACCAGTCATATTGGTAGCAGATATTGATCGTGGGGGGGTTTTTGCATCTATTTATGGTACGATTAAGTTGTTAAAACCTGAAGAACAAGATTTGATTAAATTTTTCGTTATCAATAAATTTCGCGGAGATGTGAAGATTTTAAAACGGGATTTTGATCAATTTGAAGATTTAGTAGGAAAGAAATGTATCGGTATAATACCATATATTCAGAATTTAAAATTGCCTGCAGAGGATTCTCTTTCTTTAGAAGAATCTGAAAGTATTGGAAATATAGAAGTTAAAATTATTAGGTTACCTCGAATATCAAACTTTACTGATTTTGAAGCGTTGAGTTGGGAACCAGAGGTACATATATCATACGTGAATTCTCCTGAAGATTTAGATCAAGCAGACCTTATTGTCATTCCTGGTACTAAAAATACAATAAGCGATTTAAAGTGGATGGAACAAAAAGGTTTTACATCTAAACTATATGAATTAAAGAAATTAGGATATTTAATAATGGGTATCTGTGGTGGATACCAAATTTTAGGAAAAAGTATTATTGATATGAATATTGAAGGTAATTCAATTGGTGAACATCAAGGTTTAGGCTTTTTACCAATCAGAACGGAATTCAAATCTTACGATAAAATAACAAGACAAATAAAAGCTGAAATTATAGGATTTCCTCCATTCAACGGACAGCAGATCGATGGCTATGAAATTCACATGGGAAGAATAATCCTTGAATCGGACGCAATACCTTTATTGAAAATTAAAGATAATTCGAATCAATCTCAATTCACTTTTATCGGAGCAATTAATAAGCAAAAGACAGTATTTGGTAGTTTACTTCATGGATTTTGGGATAATGATAAATTTAGGGAACAATTTATTGATTATCTATTATTTAGAAAAAATAAAAAAAAGAGAATATATAAAAAAATTAGATACCAAGAAACAATAGAGAAGAATATTCAAAAGATAGCTAAAGTTGTTCAAGAAAATCTTGATATTAAAAAAATTATGAAATTACTAAGTATTTAGATTTGAGTGGATTAAATGAATTTTACTCTATATTCAGATTATTTTATTATAATTAATTGTTTGATAATTCTATTTTCCTTAATAATTGATTTAATTATTGGTGACCCACATTTTAAAAATCATCCAGTAATGCATATCGGAAATACAATCAGTTGGTTGAAATCAAAATTAAGAACTGGTAAAAAAAAGCTAGATAAAGTTTTAGGAATTGTGTTGTTAATTCTTGCTATATTAACCTTTTGTATACCTATTTATCTTTTTCAAGTTATTTTTTGGATGTTTTGGAATATTTGGATTATGCCCGATTGGGCCATCCCCAATTTGATAAATATCTTAATATTTTCTGCTTTAATGGGCTTTATATTAAAATGGTCATTTGCAGTAAAGAATTTAGGGGATGTAACATTACCTATTGGTGAGGCGTTAAAACAAAATAACTTAGAAAAAGCTAGAACTGAACTTTCATTGATTGTTAGACGTGAAACGAAGGACCTTGAAAAAAAACACATTCTCTCTGCAACTATAGAATGTATTGCTGAAAGCTCTACTGACGCGGTAACTAGTGTATTTTGGTTTTATTTGATGGGAAATTTATTAGGTATAATAATTTTTACCTATTTTCATATTCATTTTATGTGGTTGTTCTTAGGAATTCCTTTTGCTTATGCATTCCGTATAATCAATACTGCCGATAGTATTGTTGGGTATAAAGATTTGGAAAATATTGATATTGGTTGGTTTTCGGCAAGGATGGACGATTTCTCAAACTACTTTCCAACCCGTCTTACAGTAATATTTATGTTATTCGCAGGTTTATTAATGAAAAAAAAAGTTAAAAACGCTTGGAAAATCTTAAAATTAGAAAAAAATAACACAGAGAGCGTCAACGCGGGTTGGACAATGAGTACAATGGCGGGATTATTAAATATTCAACTAGAAAAAATTGGATATTATAAATTAGGAATTTCTATTAAAACTCTTGAACCTTACGATATTAATACCGCTTATAAGTTGATTCGATTAACAGTTATTTTATTTATACTTACTATTTCAACTATTATATTTTCAATAATAACGATATTATTACTTTAAAATAATAGTAAAAACTCGAATATTTTGAGATAAAATTATGCAAATTGCAGCAATAATTATGGCAGGAGGAAAAAGTTCCCGATTTGATTTTAACAAAATAGAAATAAAATATCGAGAAAAACTGTTGCTTCCACTTGGAGGTAAGTATCTAATCGAACATGTTATTGAGGCCATATTGGCATCTAAAAAGATCAATAAGCTGATTATTGCCGTTTCATCATTTACGCCTCATACGAAATCGATTATTAAGACATTGAATTTGCCAATTGAATTAATTGAAACACCTGGAGCCGGTTATCATTCTGATTTAAAATTCATAATTAAAAAACTCAAACTTGGAATTACAATAACAGTTGTAGCAGATATTCCATTAATTAAACCAGATATATTAGACGAAATCATAAATAAATATTTTATATTAAATAAACCAGCACTCACAGTTATGGCTGATATGAGATTATTTATTCAACATGGATTAACACCTACAATTGTATTTCCCTCAGAAAATGATCAGAAAAAATTAATTCCAGTAGGGATTAATGTTATTAATGGTGATGCTATTGATCAACAAGAACTTGATCAAGCGATTCTAATTAGTAAACGGGTCGAATTAATTTATAACATTAATACTATCGATGATTATTTTAAATTAAAAAAAAAAATTAAAAATAGGAAAACCAAATCTTTTTTCTAATTTGAACTTCATAAGATACCTTTTTTAATTTCAAAAAAATATTATTAACTATCATAATTTTAAAAATAGGAAAGAATCAAATATGATTAAAACTAAAATAACAGAATCATTTGGGATAAAATATCCAATATTAAGCGCTCCGATGGGTCCATTCTACACGACTGAATTATCTATCGCTGTTTCTGAAGCGGGAGGACTTGGCGTTGTAAGTCACGCAACTTTACAAGGAAAAAGTTCGATAAAAGATATGGAGAAACAGTTAGAGTATGTAATTGAACATACAGATAAACCATTTGGCGTTAATATTCGAACTGCTCGCGTTCAGACGGATCATAAGATAATGTTAAGAAAAATTGCTCAATTGAGTAGTACAAATCCAAAATTTCGCGAACAGTTAATATATGTGCTAACAAGCGCTGGAGGTGCACGAAACGCTAGTAAGATATTAAAACAAAAGGCACCTCATATCATGCACTATCACGTCGCTCCAGCTTTATGGCTAGTTGATAAAGTATATGATGTAGGATGCGATGGTGTTGTTGCTACGGGTACGGAAGGGGGCGGTCATCAAAGTTATGAAGGAATTACTACATTAGTTCTGGTTACACAGGTTACCCAAAAATACCCCGAAAAACCATTAATCGCTTGTGGGGGTATTGCAAGTCCAGAAGGCGTAGCTGCAGGATTAGCTATGGGAGCTGATGCTGTTGCTATGGGAACGCGATTTATAGCTTCTAGTGAAAGCGAATTTCATCCCAATTATAAAGCATTAATTCCACCAGCGACTGCTCGAGATACTTTGCTTACTACTGGTGGGTTTGGGCCAATAAGATTATTGAAAAATAAATATTGCTTAGAACATGGAGCGCTTATGACAAAAGAAGAAAAAATTAAGCAAGAATTAGCCTACGATCTGGATGGATTTATGGAAGATCTTTATCATTACGAAATCGTATATACTAAAGGCGATGTGGATAATGGAGCTATACCAGTGGGGCAAACTTGTGGTTTAATCGACTCAATAATGGATGTTGGCGATATTCTTACCAGTTTTACAAGTAAAGCAGAAAAACTACTTAAAAATTTATGTGCTAATATTTCTTAGAAGAATAGGAAATAATCCACTTTTTTTTTTCAAACTCTTTTTGAACTATAATTAATTTTCCAAATTAATGAAAACAGCCTCACCTAACTTACAAAAAAAAATCAAGGAATTATCTAAAATTACATATAAAGCGATTACAGAATTATCTAAGTGTAAATCATGTGGGATTTGCGTAAAGTATTGTCCACTAAATATTAGAAAATTTAACGCAGAGGGTAAAGCTATAACAACTATATCTGAATCTTATTGTGGGGGTTGTTCTGTATGTTACCATAGATGTCCTAATAAAGCAATTAGATTAGTTCCATTTAGTATAGCCAATAAACATTTATTATAATAATAATCTTATTTTTTTTTTTTTATCTAATAATCAGTACTTGATTAAATGATCATACACCCCATTATTTTTAATTCTTCTGTCCGACAGAATTCTGAGTCCGGCGGGTCAACCCCTATTTGCATCTGCAATGCTAAAAGAAATATATCCTGAAGATAAATAAT
>JAUWNA010000013.1 GCA_030612905.1 Promethearchaeota archaeon | reverse complement strand
ACGCTCTACGCAGAATTAATTGTAAGTGATGAACCATATCCGTATGACTTTGATTGGAATGTAACAATTGTTGATAATGACAATGAAACTCTTCAAAATAATATTTTTGATGTTGGTAATAATTTAGGGCAATTTTCTTTTGAAATTGACGACAGATTTAATCATACCAATAAGATTTATTACATAAAAATCAATATGTCAGATACATCGAATAACATGAAAGCAGCAGCGTATTTTCCTTTTAAAGCTTTAAATTCTTTACCGGAAATAGATGTTTCGACAATTATTTTTTCACCAAACACAATAAAGAGAGCAGAAGATTGTATTCTTATGTTAAATGTTACCGATGTTGATATTTATACTTTACCCGAAAATATAACCGTCTCTATGACAATTCAAAGTCCTACTGGTGTATTAGAGTCACCTATTGAATTAACTAACCATAATAATTGGACTTTTACAACTACATTTTCGATAGATATAAGTAATCCAATAGGGAAATATCAAATTATTATCGAAGCAGAAGACCAATATAATGGAATGGATTCCTATACGGCTTCCTTATATGTTGAAAATAATGCTCCTAAAATTCACAGTTATTTAGTTAATGGATTAAGTATGAATCAGAGTGTTTCAGTAAATTATGGCGATGATTTAATTTTTACTTTTGATGTTTCTGATGAGGAAAACACGATCGCTTATGTCACAGTCTCGCTTTTAGACGAAGAAAATAATTGGTATAATCTTTCAAGAGTGTATACATCTAGCATGAATATCTTAGTAAGAACGGAAGAATTAATAACGGGTGTTTGGTATGTTTATATTTCTGTAACAGACATTGATGGCGCAACTACTTATCTAACTTCAGATTATGATTTAGCTCCACAAGAAATAAGGATAATCCCTGATTTATTAACACCCGTTCTTCCATGGATTGGCTTTGCATTTGGTACTGTGATCGGTGTTTTGGCTGGCATTGGTTTATTGTATAAAAAATTTAAGAGTAAATATATCGAACCAAAATACACTGCCCCAAAAAAACCTACTTCTAAAAAAATATCGAAGAAACCTACACCTAAAACTAAACCTTCTAAAAAAGAAGATGTAAAGGAAGAAGATGCTAAAGTTGAATCTCAAGAAACCAAAGAAATACCAAAAGAACCTCAAAGAAAAATAAAAAGAAAATTAAAATAAAAGAATTTTTTTAAATTTACTTTCAAAACATTATTTCTTATTTTTTAGTGGTCTAAGCTAAAATATCATATAATCTATATTGAAATTTTCCTAGCTTACCACCGTAATTTCCTGCACTGATTTTTGAAACTCCAGGGACTTGAACAGCTGCTTTAATCCCTAACTTCAAAGCTTCTTTTATAACCTCTTCATTAGCACCGTCAAGGATTACTTCGTACACGTAATTATCTTTCTCTCCGAGTAAAGAATTCTCAATTTTTCCTCGCAGTGTTGGACAAAGAGGATCGTTCGTTGAAGCATTTAAAAAACTATATTGTGATCCTACTTTTGAACCAGACCGTGCGATCCCACCAGGAAAAGGAGCTATTATATTTTCTAAATCTTTTATTGCATCAATAGCTTTTTCTGCAGCTTCTAAGGCTGCCTCTTGAGTTTCACCATAAATTAAGAAATTTCCTCCCGCGATTCCTTTTCCAACTTTGAATGTGCTTTGAACGATAAATTCACCGTCCATAACGGGAATTTTCCACGCTTCAAAAGGATAAACTCCTTCTATTTTTTCTTCAAATTTATCACCGAAAAATTTTAGCTTATATCCTGTTTTTATTTCAAATTCTTTCTCTGGAACAAGAGAGCCATTAAATGCGTCAAAACAAGCTGTTGTTGGGCATGTTAATACACATTGACCCATCCTATTCAATAAAACACCGTCCATTTTATCTTTTTTAGTTTTAAAAAACATCAATACAACTCCAGGTCGCTTATCGGGTGTTTTTTCAGCAGAAACAAATACATCTATACCGGCTTCTGAATCGCAGTGGATTGTTGAAGTCCCATAACCAGTTGCGGTTTGAGCAACAATTTTCGCCCATTTTTCATTTATTGCAGTTACTAAAATTCTAGTAAAAACAGCTCCAAACGCTTCACAGAAAGTATCTTCAATTTCTACTCCATTTATTTCCATTTTTTAATCAACATTTCTATTTTGTAATTTAAATCCTTTTATTTATTATAAATTTTAATAGAGCGTAATAATATATAAAATTTTTAAGAAAAAATACTAAAAATTTTAATTAATTATCAATTTAAGAAATTCATAATAGAATCTTTATGATTTTTAATAAATTTAAAGTTGTCAAAAATGAGTGAAGAAAAAGTTTTAAAAATTGGGATACTTAAGAACGGGACAATTGGTTCTTCGTTATTACTTGCTTTTTTATTGGATGAAAGGGCAGAATCTAAGAAAGTAATTGTGCGAGAAGTTACCTCAGGGGCGAAGATGAACCCTCCAGAGGAATGCGTAGAAACAATGAAAAAACTATTAGAATTTGAACCGGAATTAATCTTAATGTCCAGCCCAAACGCGGCGTTAAAAGGACCGAAAGCAGCAAGAGAATTAGCAGGAAATATTCCTACGATTATAGTTTCTGATGCCCCAGCAAAAAAGGCTATCGAAGAATTTAAAGAAAAAAACATGGGATATATAATAGTAGGCTGTGACTCAATGATAGGAGCAAGGCGTCCATTTCTAGACACTATCGAGATGAGTTGTTTCAATGCAGATCTATTAAAAGTTCTTGCTATTACTGGTGTTTTTAATATACTAACAAACGAATTAAATAAAGTTATAATGGATATGTTAGAAGGAAAGGCTCCTACTTTGCCTCAGATCGAGATTAAAGCCACTAACGCTACAGAGGCAGCAGGATTTTCAAATCCTTACGCCCAAGCTAAAGCTATTGCAGCTTTCGAATTAGCGGCTTCAGTTTCTAAGATTACGGGAAGAGCGTGTTTTGTTTTAAAAGATAGAGCAGATTATATGCCTTTATTAGCAGCATCTCACGAAATGATGAAAACAGCTGCTGAATTATGCGCACAAGCCAGAGAAATAGAAAAGTCTAACGATACAGTATTGAGAACGCCTCATCATTCTAAGCAACATCTTTTAACCAAGAGAAAGCTTCACGAAAAAGAGGCTTAATTATTAATAAAATATATTTTTTAAAAAATTCTTATTTTTTTACTTTATTTTCTTAAAATAGGTAATAGTACTAAAAAAATTAAGGGAATCCTCTTAAAACATTTTTTGGATTCCCATTATTTCAGATTTTAATAAATATATTAAAGTTTCTATATACTGTCTATTAAATGAGTCATTCTCACGAATAGCATTATAAGCATTTATATATTCATTTAATTGTGTTTCTTTTTCAATTATCTCCGCTTCAAAGTAACCTCGAGCAAATTCAGATATAAATTCACTTTTAGAAGATAAAACGATTTTTTCTTCAAAACTATTTACTTCATTAACCAAACTTATCACCATTATCTACACCTTTTAATTTTTATTTAATTTTTTTATACCTTCTAATTAAATACTCTTAAGCGATAAATTTAAAGAATTTGATAAGAAAAATTTTTGATAAATTGATAATTTTATTTTTCAAAAAATTTCCTTGACAAGTATAATTAATTTTTTTATCTGTAAATATCTTCGACAGTTTCATTAATAGTTTCTTTATAAGCCATTTTAGCTTTATCAGCGCCTAATTGTACTTTCTCTATTGCTTTTTCAAAATCAGCTTGAGAAATTTTAACCTTTTTATATGAATCAGGATTTTGGGTATCTATATTATCGTTGATGATACTTCTGCGAATGGCCAAAAGTGTAGCTTCTTCGCAAATTGCTTTTATATCCGCTCCTGTATTTCCTTCTAACCTTTCTGCTAGTTTTTCAATATCAATATTATTATCTATCGGACGATTAGCGAGATGTATTTTAAATATCTTAATTCGAGATATTTTATTTGGTAATGGAACTTCTATATGCCTTCCGAATCTTCCTGAACGTAGAATGGCAGGATCTAGAATATCGGGTCTATTTGTAGCCGCTATTAAAATAACATCTTTTAATTCTTCTAAACCATCCATTTCTGTTAAAAATTGCGCTACAACTTGTTCAATAACCCTTGAACTTGAGGATATTGATCTTCTTGCTGCGATAGCATCAATTTCGTCAAAAAATATAATACAAGGAGCAGCTGTTCTTGCTTTTCGAAATATTTCTCTTACAGCTTTAGCACTTTCACCAACCCATTTTGATAGAAATTCAGGACCCTTTACTGAAATAAAATTTACTTCTGTTTCATGGGCAAGCGCTTTAGCCATTAATGTCTTACCAGTCCCAGGAAGACCAAATATTAGAATTCCATTAGGGGGTCTTGATTTCATGTGCTTATAGAACCCCGAGTATTTAAATGGCCATTCAACAATTTCTCTTAATTGCTGCTTTGCGTCTTCTAATCCGCCAATATCCTCCCAAGATTCAGATGGTTGTGTAACGAATACTTCTCTTAATGCAGATGGCTCAATACTATTTAAAGCTGTAATAAAATGTGTCATTTTGATTATTAATTTGTTTAAAATTTCTTCCGGTATAGGTCTATCTAAGTCAATATTTGGTAATATCTCCCTAATCGCAAGCATAGCTGCCTCTTTGCATAAGGATTTTATATCCGCACCAACAAAACCATGTGTTTTTTCAGCAATAAGATTTAGATCAATATCCTCATTTAAAGGCATTCCTCGAGTATGGATCAATAAAACTTCATAGCGACCTTTAGTATCGGGTACTTTAATTTCAATTTCTCTGTCAAAACGCCCTGGTCTTCTAAGTGCTATATCAATATTATTTACTTTATTCGTTGCACCAATGACTATGACTTCCCCTCTCCCTTCTAAACCATCCATAAGAGATAAAAGTTGAGCCACAACTCTTGATTCTACTTGACCTTTGTTTTCATCCCTTTTATGAGCAATTGAATCTAATTCATCTAGAAAAATAATAGAGGGGGCGTTTTTTTTTGCTTCTTCAAATCTATTTCGAAGATTTTCTTCACTTTGACCAAAAAATTTGCTCATTATTTCAGGTCCACTAATATTTATAAAATAGGCATCAGTCTCATAAGCTACTGCTTTTGCTAGTAAGGTTTTACCCGTACCTGGAGCCCCATGGAGGAGAACTCCTTTTGGAGGATCAATTCCAATTCTTTCAAAAAGTTCAGGATGTCTAATTGGTAGTTCAATCATTTCTCTAATCTTTTGAATCGCATCCTCTAAGCCCCCTATATCTTCGTACGTTATTTTTCCCTGAATCTCTTGTAATCTCTGTTCTAAGTCACTAATTCCTTCATATACTATTTCTTTTTTTTTTATTTCGTTAATTTCTTGAGTTGATTTTTCACTAAATAATATTTTTGTACCAAGTCGGATTTTAACTGCTTCAGAATTAGGTGTGTAGTTAACGACTACAAGGTCAATTCTGCGTGCCATAGCGTAGAAGCTTAAGCTATCTCCTTTTGTTACTGTCCTATTTTCTAATTTTCTAGCTAAGGCTTGAGGATCTCGTGGGATTAATGAATTATCTAACCCCGCAAAGGTTATTATATTAGCAAGATCTACATGGATTTTTTTAATTTCAACGAGGTCATCAATTGAGGCTCCTAAATTTCGCCTTAGGGAGGGGTCCATACGAATAATCTTTTTTCCTTTATCTTCATTTTTTCCGGTTGACAATGAAGCAACAGTTTTTTTATTTACTACAGGATGGATGATTTTAATTACATCACCTACCTTAAGTTTTAAATTTGAAACTATCTCTGGGTCTATTCTTACAATACCTCTCCCTGCGTCTTCTTTGAATGCGTCTTTAATCCTTACTTTACTTACAATTCCATCAATATTCTCAACCATTTTATTCCCCTCTAAAAACATTTTAATAAATCAATAAAAAAAAATTAAAAATTTGAGAATTTACATCTTAGATAACAATTTTTTAGCAACTTCGAACGCATAGTTGTAATCAAATACCTTTGTACCTTTAGTTTTTGTTGCTTCTTTTAATATTTCTCCCTCCGAATTTGCTTTTAAACGACCTAATGCTAATGCTCCGATTCCAAAAATTCCTGGATAAATTTCTTTATTATCGTGTTTTGGTCTTATTCCTTCAATTCCATAAGGGGGAACTAAATTGATATCTACTACAATTTTCTTGCCTTCTAACCTTTCCATTAGATCGCTTGATAAAATCTCAACACCAGCAGCAGCTAAAGACCAGATAATAAGTGCATCTTTAGCAGCATCATATCTTTGTTCCTTTTCAGGCGCAAAAATCCCTTTAATCTCGGTTGCATTCTCCCCAGCTTCTTCAGTTACTTCTTTAGCAAGATTTTTTATAAATTCTTCGTTCGATTTATCCCAAGTTTCAACTAAAATTGTATTCAACCCTTCTCTTGCTGCTAATATGGCAGCAATTCTGGCAACTGGGCCTGCCCCATAGATTACGACTTTTTCTCCTTTTAAATCACTAATTTTATGGATATTTTTTGCATCGTATAAAGTCTTAGCTACAACTGCAGAAGCAGTAGTATGAGAACCCCTTGGATCTATTATTACGGGACATTCAAATGGAGGTACTAAGGATTCAATGACTTTCTTAGCAATTTTTTCCCCCTCCTTTACATTAGATCCCCCTATAAAAAATGTTGTAGGTGCTTTAGGTTTACGTGAAAATATAGCATCCTGGACAAGTTTAGGAACTTGATCCACTGTCATTCTACTTATTGGTACAACAATATCAAATCCAGCGTCGTAAGCCATGTTAATGTCAAACGGAGAAGCGTTATCATCCGTGTCAAAAAAATAACAAATCTTATCTGAAGTATCTTTTTTCTTTATTTTAATTGGCGTCAATTCTATTATTGATTTTTTACCAAGAATACTTTCAATTTTATTTCCAATTTCATTATTTTGAGTAATTTTTCTCATCTCACATTGTTAGTTAAACTATAAAAATCATAGAAATTATAACAAAAAAAAAATTATTTAGATATCTCAACTTCTACCTCTTCTTCATACTCTTTTTCGATTTCTGCAGTTTTAATAGTCCTTTTGATTTTAATCTGTTCTGTATCGATGCCTAAATCGTTTGCTAACTTATCTAGGCCTTCAAAGTGCCTTAAATCGCAAATGAATAAACCCTTTAATTTTTTCCCTTTAATCTCCTTTGCAAGGTTTAAAGTATTCATCATCATCCAAGCTTCTCTAACTTTATATCGAATTTCATCTTCTTGTGAGTCATAATCATTTTTGAGATATTCCTTCCATAAAACTAATTGTTGGAAGAGTTCATCCTCGGAAGGAACACCCCCATTTTCAGTAATTATCTCTTTGATTCGCTCTTCAAGTGTCTGTAGCATACCTCTGTGTTCATCCAACGCTGCAGAAAGATAGAATTCCGCATTTTCAGAGATATCAGCATGTTTAAATCGAATTCCTTTCTTTTTGAATAAGGTTTTTAGAGGATCGTTAGGGTTTAATGGGTCATCCCAAAAATTAGGTTTTTCTTCTAAAGCAAAATCAGGTGAATATTTCTCTATTAAACCATCGATGAGCTGAAGGTATTCTTTACTAATAAGATGTAAAGACCATAGCAAATCTTCCTTTTTTTCTTTAGGAACTTCGAACCACCAATCTATTGGAAACTCACTTTCTACCATGATAAGCTTTAAATGCTTATCTTTTAATGGCTTTAATTCTAATACTTCTGGCATATTTTTTTAACTCCTTTTTTTTAATTAAAATATAATATTTTGAATTGTATGTTTTTTAGTATAGGAAATTACTTTTACTCTCAAATCTCTTAAATTTGCTACGACTTGAGGGCATATATCCTCGCAAATATCCTCTTGAACAAAATGTACAAAAGAAACTAATTCATTTTCAAAATGATTCGCAAAATCTAACATTTTTTTTACGATCCACTGTGGTCTTAGCTTTAAGCTTAAAAAAATCTCTCTTTCTTGAATTTCTTCGCTTAACATGTCAATCCAATTTTTTAGACTTTGTCCTTTGAACGATTCTTTATCACTCATATTGTCGTATTCTTCAAATAATTCATTTTGAAGTTCTTGTTTTTCAACAATCTCTTCGTAAAGATATCCCATTGCATAATCTGGGATATCTACTTGAATATATGGTATTCCAAGTTTATCTAATGTTTGTGCAAAAGGCGTTTTCTTAAATTCCTTCATATTTACTTGAAAATCTACGGTAACAAAATTAACATCTTTCTTTTTGAGAAAATCGGTTAATTTTGATGTATCTTTATTTTGAAAATACCTGCCATTTTCTTTTGAGGACATATACGCTATTATTTTTTTATTTTTTACTGGTTTCAATTCCAAAACTTCCATATAATAATACACCTCTTTTATTTCAACTTTTTAAAAAAGTATTTACCTAATTAAGTTGTAATAAGCTTAAAATATAAAGAATTTGACAAGAAAATTTTTTAACATATTGACAAGGAATATTATCAAAATTATTTTCTAAACAATTTTTTTAGTTAATTGAAAATCGTCATATTAATTGACGGAATCCGTGGATCACATGATCATTTTCTAACACATTTATATATTTTTACAACATATATTGTCATGAAGAAAAAATAATTTGTCAAAAAAAAGTTTTTAACAAAATAAATTTAGAATAAAAATTCAATAGGGAAGCTCAAAAATGGATATTTATTCAATTTTAGCCCATCCAATTAGAAGAAAACTCTTATACCTTCTCGAAGAAAACGGATTTATTCCATATACCGAATTAATGGTGAAGTTGGGTATAGAACAAACAGGACAATTAAATTTTCATTTGAAAAAGCTTAATAATTTAGTAAGTAAAGACAAAAAATCATATTATTTAACTGATGACGGTAAAAGAGTTTTAAGGATTTTAGGATTAAACAAAAGGATTTTATCCGGAGAAGAAATAGACTATTTAAAATCAAAAGGAAGCGAAATAAACAGAATAGGTGTTATTATCTGTAATTGTAATACAGAAGTTTCAAATGTCCTTAACATTAACTCCTTAGAAAACTATATAAGTAAAATAAATAATGTAGTTTCAGTTAAAATTCTTGATAATTTATGTCAAGAAAAAAACCAAGATAAAATTAATAATTGGATTACTGATAACTTCGTAAATAAAATTGTTATCGCTGCTTGTTCTCCTAAAACACATCAACATATTTTTGAACGTCTTTTTCAAAATATAATTGATAATTCAAATATTGAGATTGCAAATATAAGAGAACAATGTTGTTGGGTACATTATTCAAGTAAAAAGCACATTGATAGTCTTTTAACTCTGAAAAAAGCGCAATTACTTATAGAAGCCTCAGTTAACCGAGTGAGTCTTCAAAAACCAATTAAAATAAAAAGGGTTGAAGTTGAAAAAAGTTGCGCTATTCTTGGAGGTGGGATTGCGGGTATGAACATAGCGTTAAACTTATCACGGGCTGGTATCAAGTGTTATCTAATTGAAAAGTCTCCAACATTAGGGGGAAAAGTAGCAAGATGGCAAAAGATTTCTAATATGGGAGATTGCTCTGCTTGTTTCATCTCTGAATTAATTGGGGAAATTGTAAAAGAAAAAAAAATCGAGATCTTGACAAATACGGAAATAGTAAGTGTATCGGGAGAAGTTGGCAATTTTACTATAGGCTTAATTAAAAAACCTCGCTATATTGATGAAACTAAATGCACAGGTTGTAAACAATGTATTGATGTGTGTGCTCGAGAGAAAGTTAATATGTATGAATTTGGATTAACAGATAGAAAAATAATTCACTTTCCTTTTCAATACTGTTATCCTTATGTCCCAGTTATTGAAGATGAAGATATTATTACTTGCCTTGAATGTGGCGTGTGTGAACGCGCTTGTGCAAATAAAGCAATAAATTTAAGAGAAAATCCTAAGGAATTAAGAATTAAAGTAGGCGCAAAAGTTATAGCTATTGGTTCAGACCTTTATTCAAGTTTAAAAGAATATAATTATAATCCACGAAATAATGTTATAACTTCGGCAGAATTTGAACGAATCTTATGTTCAGAAGGCCTAACTGATGGAAAGATCGTAAAAATGTCTGATGGGAAACCGGTGAAAACAATATCAATTATTCAAGAAGTAGGACCTTCAAACTATCTATGTGAATATTCGGATATTTTATCCCTAAAGTATATAGATGTTATTAAAGTAAAGAACCCTGATTGTGAAGTTAATGTTTTTTACGATTTAAGTAAACTAAAAGAAAAAGACGAGATAATACTAAAATCTACTCATCCTAGATTTCTTTACGCTAATAATGTATTAATTGAAACAAGAGAGAATATTAATTATGTAGTTGCGGATTCTATTGAGTTTCAGAGTGATTTGATTGTTTTAAATCTTAAATTAATTCCAAATAAGGATCTGAAATCTCTAAGAAAGATTATGGATTTCACTTTAAATGATAATGGTTTTATGAGTGAAGAAACTTTAGCTTCTGGTATTTATGGTGTTGGAACAATATTTGGGCCATTAAATTATCACTCAACTATAGCAACCACAAATAACATAGCGT
Source organism: Promethearchaeota archaeon (assembly GCA_030612905.1). Classification (GTDB taxonomy): domain Archaea; phylum Asgardarchaeota; class Lokiarchaeia; order Sigyniarchaeales; family SOKP01; genus SOKP01. Next base: position 5,013 of record JAUWNA010000013.1, on the reverse strand, counting down.
TAAAAGTAATATCACTTCTTTCAAATGATTATTTAATAACGGAATATACTGGAATAGAGATTAATGAAAACAAATGTGGATTGTGTGGCCTCTGCGTTATTTCTTGCCCCTACAATGCAATAAGCATAAACTCCGAAAAAATTACTGTTGATAAGTTTAAATGTAAAGCTTGTGGCATGTGTGCTAGTGTTTGTCCTACTAATGCTATTGAAATGAATATAAATACATCTGAAAAGATTTTAAAAACGATCGAAATTTTCTCAAAATTCAACAAAAAACCAAAAATCATCGCCTTTTGTTGCCAATCGTGCGGTTACGCTGCCGCTGACGATGCAGGATTAAAAAAATTGTTATATCAACCTAATATTTTTATAATCTCTGTTCCTTGTACTGGACGTGTTGATACTGAATTCATTGTTAAATCTTTTGAAGTGGGGTTTGATGGAGTTATGATTATCGGCTGTAGAAAGGATTCTTGTAGATATATTGATGGAATTGAAAAATTAAAAAAAAGAGTTGGGCTTTTAAAAAAGATTCTAGGACCAAAGTTAAGCAGACGGATAATAGTAATGGGTTTAAACGGAGTAGAAGGACAGTTATTTGCTGAAATCTCTAAAAAATTCTATAATTTATTAGAGGAGGGGATTAAAAGTGAGGCTTAAATTTTTAATTACCTCTTTAACGTCTTGTACTGGATGTATATCCGCGTTAATATCGCTAGATATATTTCCACAATTTCTTGAGAAAACGAAAATCGAATATTTTCCATTTATATCTGACAATTTAGAGATCAAAGAATGCGACATAGCGCTAGTAGAGGGGTGTGTATCCGAAAAGAATCAAATCGAATATCTTCAAGAAATACGAAAAAATGCAAAAAAACTATATGCATTAGGTACATGCTCAGCATTTGGGGGGATTCTTAGTCTCTCAGATAAAAAAGAATCGTATCCTATTTCAAAGTTTGTAGAAGTTGATGGAATTATACCGGGATGTCCTCCTCCGGCCATACTTTTAGGAAATTGTTTATTGATGTTAGTTGAGAACAAGAAAATCAAGTTAAGCTTAAAAAATATGTGTTCTACTTGTCCTTTAAACAATCAGGCTAAATTAGATATATCATTAACAATAGAAAAGATTGTTCCAAGTAACGATGAAATTCGTTTTCCGGAAGAAAATTTATCGTGTTTTTTGAATGAAGGGATTTTATGTTTAGGTCCTGTTACTCGTGATGGCTGCGATCATCTCTGTATAAATCAAGGATTGCCCTGTGAAGGATGTTTAGGTCCCGTTTCAAAGGGGTTTACTTCGAATATAATCAATTTCTTAAGCCTTTTTAACCTTTCTAAAGATTTAAGAAAATATAAAGGGATATATAATAGGTTCTCAAAATCACCTGTAGGAGGGAAGGATTGATGGATAAAGTTGTAGAAGCATGCACAAGGGTTGAAGGTTGTGGAAACTTAATCATTTATTTACAAAATGATGAAATTTATCAATCTGAATTGAACTTTTCAGTATTTAGAGGATTTGAAAATATATTAGTAGGTAAAAAGTTATTAGATATTCCAAAAATAGTATCCAGAATTTGTGGACTGTGCTCCGCATCTCAAACAATTGCAAGTTGCAAAGCAATAGAAGATATATATGGAATAGAACCATCACACCAATCAATTTTGCTCAGAAGGCTTTTATTATCCGGAGAATTAACAAAATCGCACATTATGCATTATTTTTTCCAATCCTTTCCAGATTTATTAAAAATATTTAAAATTCATACTACAATTAACGATCCTTATAATTTAATTAATTACAATCCTCATTTAACGACAAATGTCTTTAATTTAATAAAAATTGGTTCAGAAATAAATAAGTTAATAGGAGGAAGGGTGCTACATCCAATTACTCCGATTCCTGGAGGATTAATATTCAATCCGACTCAAAAGAGTTTAATTTTTATGGAGAAATATCTAAAGAAGGGAGTTTACTACATAGAAACTATAATTGAAAATTTTATAGATTTATTTTCTGATTTTGATCCCCCTACAGAATTTAATCTTTCTAATCCTATATATTTCGGCTTAAAAAACAATAAAGGGTTTGATAGGTATGAAGGAGACTTCAGAATGGAACAAAATGAAACAAATTACGACGATTTTCAAGCGAAAAATTATTCAAAATATTTTGATAAAGACCCTAATCTTTATGGGATTGTGTTCAAATCGAATTCGAAAAATGAGATTTTAACAGGACCAATAGCGCGCTATAAATTAACTCAAAATTATGGGATTGATAAAATAACTGAATATATAAGCAATTTTGGAAAAAAATGGAAAAGCAATTTATTATTTTTAAACTTTTTACAATTAATTGAAAGTTATTGCGAAATTCATAAAAGTGTTGAAATATTAAAAACTACTTCACTAAAAAGTAAAACAAAACTTAAACAACTAAACGCAATAAAAAAATCAAATGGAATAGGGGTTATAGAAGCACCAAGAGGTATACTAATGCATCATTATCATTTAAATAAAGCTAAAATCGTTGATCAAGTAAAACTTTTCATTGCAACCGAAATAAATTTGCCTATTCTTAACAAAATGATCACTGAATATGCTAAAAAGCTATATGAAAAAGAGGATATCGATTCTGTTAAAGAAAAAGTTCAAATAATGATAAGAGCATTTGATCCTTGCATATCATGCGCTTCTCATTAACATTAAAAATCATATTAATTAATCATAATTGATTTAATGAAGAAGAGGAAGATTAAAATTGATAGAAAATCTCTTAAATAAAACCAATGCCGATTGTCCATTTAAGGAATTGTGTGAGACTCTTTTGTTTTATTTTGATGAGACTATAGGCCATGTCCCACTTCTTATTTGTCCAGAAAATGCGCTAGATGATGATTCGGGAAAAATACATCTTATAAGATACCATCCAATTTGGTTTTTAGAGCTTAAAGATAAAACTACAATTAACCGAATTGATTTAGAATACAATAATAATATGTATTTTGCGAAGAAATTTATAGTTGAATCTAAAAGGGCTAAAAGAAGAGCAGGGTCTTTTCAAAAAATGGATGAAATAGTTGTGCTGATACTTGTATTACCAACAGATTTAGATGTTTTTGGGGGAGAATTAATAAATTTATTAACGAAAAAAATAATCGACGGATTTGAAAATACGCTTTATCACGTAATAGAGTCAGAAATTGCGAAATTAGAAGTTATTAAAACAGAAAAATTAATTAATATAATAAAAAAAGGAGATCAGATAAAAGAAGAAATAAAAGCAATTATTAACCTTACTTGTGAGGAACATTTTTCATCAGTAATTAAACAAACTGATGCGACCTCTTTCAAATTGCAAAAAGCAATTTCTTATTTAACATTTAAAGGAATCGATATTGACCACATTGTTATAGACGCCCAAAATGAATCGTTTTCTAAAATTCGACTATTTGATTATGATAAAGTTGTTCAACAAAAATTAGGAATAAAAGCTCAATTTAAAATAACGAATATAAGTATTATTAATAATTTTCAGGAAATAGAAGTTTTAGTAAAAAATAACAGTAAAAAGGAATTCAACGATCTCATCGTCCGAATTACTTATATTAAAGAATTTTTTGAAAAAGAAGTATTAAACGAAAAAGTTGAAAAATGCCTTCCCGAAGAAGAATTATTGTTTATAACGCCAGTAATTAAAAATACAAACAATTATTTGTTTTCCATTATTGAAGAACATTCTAAAAGAACAATATTTTCTAATAAAATTGATTTAGAATCAATTAAAAGTCGTCCCTACTAAGGAATTTTCTCAAATTTTGGAAATGTTCGCTATTTAAGATGTTCATCGCTGTATCAAAAGTTCCAGTAGTTTTCTCTTTTGTAACAACCATCAGAACCGATCCGTTGCTAACTTCCTTCACTAAAATATAGTTATTTTCGCTCTCGTATATAACTGTTGATAATTCTAAAGGAGAAATCGGAGAATCTGAAAGTTCCATGATCTTTGAAAAAATTTGATAAATATTAGAGTCTAAGCTTCCAATCTCGAATTTGATAAATTGGAGAATTGGGCTTTCAAATTTTCCAATTGTGGATGCTATTAATAAACCATCTGGTTGGTTAAACAAAAGAAATTCTGAAAGCGTATTGATCTTCAATTGGTCTAATAAATGGCGTATTTTCCCAAGTCTTTGTAAAGCTAATGTGTTCTCTTGAATTTTATAATCGAGTATTTCGATCAATCGATGTTGAGCACTTCCCTCTTTTACTGATACAGGTGTAAAAGCAATTTTGCTTTTTAAATCATCTGTAAGATCTTCAATTAACAATTCATAAATGTCATTTTCTTTTGATTCTTGAAGATCTGTTTTATTTAATAAGACATAAACTTTTCCTACTTCAGGACTAAATTCAAAAAGGTAATTCAAGAATTTGCCAAAAGTATCTTTTAGTTTTGGTTCTTCTGCTGCCGAATCAACCATGAAAACTGCAGCTGATACTTCAGAAAATACAAGCTCTCGCTTATTTTCCGAGAAATGTCTTTCCATATAAAGTTCCTGACCCCCTAAATCCCAGATGGAAAGCTCCATTATTCCCCTAAATATAAAATTCTCCCTCGAGATTCCTTTTGTAGGTTTCAGATTAAGTACTTTCATGAAATTATAACCTAAACAAGTAGTCCGCATTAATGACGTTTTGCCCGCACCACCAGGGCCAAATAGGAGTATTTTTATTTTATTTCACCGTTAAACTTTTTCTGTTTAAAAATATTCGACAATTGATTTAATGTTAAATATATTTAATCGTCTAATATATTTTTTATAAATTAATGTTTATTTAATTTTTTCTAATTATTATACGATTTATTAGATTTTAATTGCATGGATGATTCAATTAAATATAATTTTTAATTAATTTAAATAATAATATATTTAAAACTTACAATGAGAGGAATTGAAAGAGTTTGAATTTAGAAGATTATGTAAGGAATGTCCCA
>JAUWNA010000079.1 GCA_030612905.1 Promethearchaeota archaeon | reverse complement strand
AAATCCCAAATTAAAGACAAAGCTACCAATAAAACCTATAACCATTGCAATAAAACCTATTCCTATAACTATAAGGTTCTTCATTTTGTTTTGATTACCTTTAATTAAGAAAAAAATACCTACACTTAAGAGTGAAACAATAAATAATATCAACAATATAGCAAAAATCCAGAATAAAATAATAAGGGTCATCTTTTATACTCCTCCAATTGTTATTAACGACTGGTTTAAAGTTAATTCATCCAATATATAATCAAGAATAGATTCATATTCTTGAACTTCTAATTTTATTAATCTTCTTTTTAGAGAATTTTTAAAAGTTTTTTTCAAATCTTCAAAATCAATTTGATTATACGGTTTAAAAGGACCTAACTCGTCCTTTATCGATAGCTTTATTAATCCCCGCGCAGCAGGTGGACTTATATTAACTTTTTGAGCCAATAAATCCCCCAAATATCCAATAATCTCGATTCTGGATTCAACTCCTTGAATTTCCCAGAAAAATTCTCTAGTTTGTTTTTAATTTTAAAACTTACAAAAATTATAAAATAAATTTCATTTAAATCTTTTTAAAAAGATAAAAAAATAAGATTTCTGATAATTAGTAGTTAAATAAACTGGAAATAATAATCTACTAACACGCAATTTATTGAATTTGTTTGAAACCACTTTTATCAATGGTACAGATTTGAATCTTGAATCCCGATGCAGCATCTCGTTCTCGGGAACTCGTAATCGCGGTTTTTACTAGATCAATTCCAGCAGTTTTAGTCATAGTTCGCTTCCAGTCTGCCTCTAGAACGCCTAAAGAGAATGGAGACCCAGAACCAAACGAAATGAAATTATCTTCTTCGTATAAAGTGCCTAATAAATCTACACCATAAAGAATACCTCTTTTATCCTTTTGGGAATATCCACCTATTATCATCATGCATACAAAGTAAGACCTTCCGCTAAATAGAATGTTTCTCGTTAAACTTCCGATATATTGCGGGTCTGGAACTTTTTCTTCTTCTACTTCCTTCAACCTGGAAAGTGCTTTGAGTTGGTTAACAACATATTGACAATCTGCTACTCCACCCGAGATTGTAGCGCAAGTGTAATCGTTTATCTGAAAAAGCTTCTGTGCAGTTTTAGTGGCTACTGTGTATCCCGCGGTGGCTTGAGATTCTGTTCCAACTACAACGGCATCTTTAACAACTATCCCGATGGTAGTAGTACTTGTTTTAATAATTCGGTTTAATGAATCCTCGTCCAAGTTGAGCATATTGTTTTTGTTTTCCATCATTCTCTTCAACAATTATTCTATAATAATTTAATAATTATAATAAATAAATTAATTTCTCCTATTTTTATTTTTCTTTTAGAATTTATAAACACTTAAACAAAAAATTTTAAAGATATATTATATTATCAATTATAACATATTTGAGTCGATGAGTGTCTTTTTATCATGGCAAGAAGTCAAGCAAGAAGTAAAAGAAAATACACTGGAAAAAAATATAAGCATTTTCATAAAAAAAGGAAAAGAGAACTAGAACGGCCTCCTATTGAAACTAAAATAGCTCAAGAAAAAAAAAAAAATCAGCGCACTATGGGAGGAAATTCCAAACTCAAAATGTTCTCAACTACGTTTATAAACGTCACAGACCTTAATACAAATAAAACCTCAAAAGTTAAGATATTAAAATTTGACAGTAATCCAGCCTCTAAAGATTTGAATAGACGCCATATTATCACAAAAGGCGCTATTGTTGAAACAGAGTTGGGTAAGGCAAAAATAGTTAGCAGGCCTGGACAGCACGGAGTGCTTAACGCAATACTAATTTAGGTACATTCGTACGATAAATATAAGAACCTAAAATTAGAATTTCCATCTGACACTTCGAATAAAAATGTTTTACTCTCTATTGATTTTATTTCATTAATGAATTTGATGTCTTTTATATTTAAGTCTGAGTCTGCTACTTGCTCCATTGATAATTATAAAAATTAAGCATTGAGTCCCAAGCATTCCAATACCTTGATTCACGCTTATTTTATTTTTCACCATGAAAATGACAGTTGAAAATCGAATCAATCCAATATATAGAATTATTTTATCCTTTTTTTGAAGGAAATTCTTTAAGAATAATAATTTACAATCTTAATCATCAGAATTTTCTTGTAAATGATGTTTCCAATTTTCTGTTCTTTTTAAATCAAGTTTATGTGGTAATTTATATTCAGAAAGATGCTTTTTGCCCCATTTTATTTTTTCTAATAGTAGTTTCCCTTCCCAAATAACTCTCAAATTCATTATGAATTCAAACGACTTATTCTTGAATTTTAATGTTTTTCACATTAGCTTTCTTTCCTTCTATTATTTCAGTATTCTTGCTTTGGCAATGCCTGCATTGAAATAATTGCAACCCTGTTAAATACGACTCTTCGCTTAAAGTAACGGTTGAGACTTTACCGCATTCTCGACACTTAATTTTTCCCGGTGTTATTTCTATTTTTAATTCGGCACCCTCAGCAATCGAGCCTTTAGTTGCCATTTCAAAGGATCGTTTAAGTAGCTCAGGGACTAATAAGGTCAATTCGCCAATCTCCAGATATACTTCTGAAATCTTTTTAGCGTTATATTTTAAAGCGGTAGCTTCAGCAATTTTAAAGATGTTATAAGCAAAAGAAAATTCGTGCATAATAATTTATTATTTTTTTAGTTGTAACTTTTTAATTTCTCTAGCAACTTCGATTAAGACTTTAGATTTTTTCTTACCTTTCGTATCAATTGATACTCTACCAGGATCGTCCCACCACGTTCTAGGATATTGGTATCCTTTTTCGGAATGGGCGTTATAACCTAAAAGTTTTGCTGCTTTTACAATATCATTCGTATTAATTTTATCAATAGCAAATTTCCTTGGAATGCGTCTTCCTTCCGACCTACTCCTTTTTGCATCGAAATATTGGGGCCAAAAAATAATAAAAGGTTTTCTGGAGCGCATTTTTTAAACTAGGTTAAATTTAATTTATGGAAATTATAAGGTTAAAAAAACTCTAAAGAATTTAAAAATTATTGGTTTAAAAGAAAGGATAAATAAAAATAAATAGAATTTATTATTTTTAATAGTACAAAACTGTGTTAACGCCAATCAATAACCAAATCTTTAAAAAAAAAATCTCCTTTTAAAAACGGGAGGGTGGTCTAGCTTGGTATGATACCTTAGTTTGGGAAAACCAAACTAAATCTAATCGGCTGGGGGCCGAGTGGCCGAGGGTTCGAATCCCTCCTCTCCCATTTTAGATATTACCGATTACAGTCTCTAAATGAACCTTTTTTCATTTTGGATTAATATAGTAAACTTTCATTTTTTTTACCGATTTATCAAATGTTTACGAAACAATATTCTATAAATTTTTAAGTGGAAATAATCTATTTTCTAGTTAAAAACTAAAATATTTTTAAAGTGATAATTAAATGAGTGAATATCAAGAAACAGATAAAGCTATGAGGATTATGGCCGTTGCAGGTGGTATCATTAGTGTTGTCGAGGCAATCATGATGCTTGTAGGTTCAGGGTTAATGCCATATGGATATGGAATACTTGGTGGCGTTCTCGGACTAATTCTAGCGTTAGTAGCAATTTTTCTGGGTATTAAGCCGATACATTACACCCCATTCATATTAGGGGCAATTGGTATTGTTCTAATTGTTTTTGGGGCTTTAATCGGCGGAATTATAGTACTTTTGGCCGCTTTTTTTGGTTTAATTAGTTAATCCAATCTCTTACTTTTTTATTTTTTTTTAATTTTGATTTTTAATATTAATACTTCACATTTTAATTTAAAGGCTAAGTTATTTGTATTTTTTCGAGGATAGCATCTTCAATAATAGAAGAGTTTTCCCAATTTTTAACAATAAATCTTAAACTCGTTTTTTTTATATCTTTATGAGTTTTAAGCTTTTGATATAGTTTATATATCTCTGTTATACTTTTTCCAAAAACAAATAAAACAATCGAGGGAGTGACCGACCCCGCATTTCTCCAAAATTTAATAGATTCATCTTCTTTCATCCTAAGATAGATTTCTTTTGAAGGTCCACTGGTTTCTAAGGAAAGAACAGCTGTAATCATGCCTGTAATAGCTTCGAAATTAATTACTGGGATAAATTGGATTAATTTCATATTTATCATTCTATTGATTCTTCTTTTTACAGTTTTATCACTAATATCTAAAGCTTTTGCGATTTCTTTCTTAGAAGCTCTACTATTGTGTAATAGGAAAAAAATTATCCGCCAATCAGTAAGAGAATATGGTATTCCTATTGGAAAGTGAATTCTAGACTCAGTATAACCATTTAATTTTGCACCAGTTTTTAGAATACTATTAATTATTTCTTCGAGATGTTTAGCATTCTTACAAAAGAAAGAGATTGTCAGACTACCATCGAGTAATTCCCATATTCGATATATTTCTGATATAAATTGAAGCTCCTTAAAAAAATTTATATTAATATTGTCATTTGGTTGCTCTATTGATCCAATATAATGACGAAATCCAAGTTCATTATAATTAAATTGTACAGAAAAACATTTTATTATATTATTTTTAATTAAACTCTCTATGCGAGATGAAACATTTCTTACAGGTAAATCTAAAAGCTCAGCTATTCTAGAGTATGATATCCTACAATTTCTATCCATTATTTTTAAGATCTGAAAATCAATTGCATCCATTATGTCTACTTTTTTCCACTTTTTGATAGAAAATGTACAAAAGTAGTATAAAAAATTTCGCATTTCTCTCAACTTTCCTCCCATATATTATATATTAGAACGGTTGTTAATGTTAGTTAACAAAAAATGTAATAAAATAACGAAATGAGGAATTATGAAAAAAAAATATGAGATAACATCATGTGGATTAAGTTGTGATTTATGCGATGGTAATACGACTAAGATTCAAGATAGCTCAATTTATTTATTCAAAGTTTTTAAGGATCCAATGTTTTCAAGTGTTATTTCTATGGTAAACCCGGATTTTAAGAGATATAACCTTTCTGAATTCAAAAAGATGCTTGAAATTATCTCTCAATATCCCCCCTGCCCTGGATGTAATGAAAGGAAAGATTGCGTTATAAATCAATGCACAAGCGATAAAAATATTAAAAATTGCAGTCAATGCAATTCCTTTGATATAAATAATGGAAAATGTAAGGCAATACCTCAACCTCTAAAGACATCAATGATGCCACCTGCACCAATTTTCTTAGATGGTCTTACTAAAAGATATCAAAAATGGAATATTAAGAATCTTATTGCTTTTGCAGAAGGCCGTGAAGAAGAAATTAGCGCTGAGATTGAAGAAATGGTTAAAAAGGGTAAATCCAATAGGGATATCATAGATTTTACAGTAAATTTATTTGACATGAAGCCATAAAATAATGAATAAATACTAGAGGTTTAAAAAATGTCTTTAAAATCCTATTCTACAGATATCCAAAATATTGTGAAAAAAAGTGTGGAGTGGATAAAGTTGCTTCCAACCGATCCTAGAATTTTTCTCATTGAATCAGGTGAATCTTTTACTGTTTATCGTACATTAATAGATTTATTGGATTTACCACAAGATCATTCTGATGTCATGAAAGTTCGTCGGAGGATGTTGAAAGATCCTTTGGTGGAAAATTTATTAAATAATTTATCAGATTGGGAGAAAGATGTTGTTACAGGACATAATAAAGCAGACTATTTAATTAACCAATTATGGTTATTGTTAGATTGGGGAATTACGATTGATGACGATAAAAGATTTAAAGACGCAATTAATAAAATTTTAGCACATCAAGATCAAGATTTAGGACAATTTCTAGCCTATTCACGAGTATATGACAGAAGTACTAAAACAAAATATCCGATGTGGACGAGTGCTCTATGCGATCATAATTTAATAGTTAGTATTTTTTTGCTAGCAGGTTTAGAAAATGACGATCGCGTCAAAAAAGGACTTAAACGAATAAATGAATTGTTAACAGAAACTACTCAAGGATGGGGCTGGAAGTGCGTTCCATGGCTTTATCAAAAAACAAGAGGACCCGGAAGGGTTAATGATGTATGCCCAATAATCGTTGCAGATGTGTTACGAGGATATTGGGTTTTACCAAAGAATAAATGGCCAACCCATTTAATAGACGCTGGAAAAACGCTTTTAAATTGCTGGTCTAGAAGAACTAAAGAAAAACCATACATATTTGGTCATGGAAAAAGATTTCGGCTTCCGAGAGGGCCATTCTTTTGGTATAATATTGGAACAATATTAGACGCAACTAGACATTACCCCGAATTAGTAAAAACGCAAGCGTTTAGAGAATTGGTTGCTGTAAGTCTCATAGAGTTCCCATCAAACGCTCAATTTATCCCAAAATCAGTATATTTATACTTTAAGGATTATTCTTTTGGTCAAAAGAAGTACGCTTCTCCATGGATGACATTTTTTCTTTCTCGGATTTATAAAGATGCCGTAAATTACGACCCTGAAATTATAAATGCTATTAAAGAAATTGATGCCCGTTCTTTAAAAGGAGCTATAGGGGGTCCAAAGAAAAGAAAAAATTAAACAATAATTTAAAAATAAAATATTTTTTTTAATCTGTCAATGCAAGAGCCAAAATAAATGCTCCATAAATCTCGGAAAAGTCACCTACGCGAGAGGTATCTATTATAATATGCCCAATATCCATATATATTGCGCCATATGCTTTACCTCCACCTAAATGCACCAAGGTACGATAAATTAGATTTCCGGAGATACCATTTGGTGCTATAATTAAATTAGATTTATCGTTAATTGCTTTTTCAATTAAAATTTCAGTATGATTTATTTCCAACTTTGGATATTCTAGTTTGAAATAATTTACTAATTCTTTCGCTTCGTTGATTGTTTTATCGACATCCAGATTTCTGCCTAAATCTCCAACCCTTCCACCGCTTAAAATGCTGATCTTAGGTTTAAGATTTAAAGCTTCTAATATTTTTATTGCTTTTTCTAAGAATATCTTTTTAGTTTTAAAATTATTGCATTCGTCTATACCTACGGGTCCAAAGAAAAATTGTTGCCCTTTATCAGTTTCTAATAACGCTAAACGGGCGACCTCTGAGATATCTAGGGATGTTTTGAGACTTTGTAAGAATTTGCTTGAACCCAAACTACCTCTTACAACGCAAGATATGAGTTTTTTGCCTAAATAATTAAAAATCTCAGATTCAGGCTCGTTTGAAGCGATTATAACGATTTTTTTCGAATTTTTTTTATAAAGAGTGTTTTTAGAAATTTGATTAATAGAAGATTTATTTCCAAAGAAATAAACTGAAGATTTATTGATTTCTAATAGTTTTATAGTAGCTTTTAGGACTTTGAGATTATGGGCTTCCGAATCTCCTAATCCAATCCCAATGTTAGTAATTTTACCTTCTATTTTAGAAGTGAAAATATCTATTATGCTCATAGTAAATCTCAATTGATTTTAAATAAAGTTAAAAACAATAAACGCAAGAATAATTGTTAGCGCGTTGTAAACGCCATGTGTAATCATAACAGCGATTAAGTTTTCTTTTCTCCAATTAAAAAGTAATCCAAGCAATAAAGAAATGGCAAAAAAGGGAAAAAAATTAAAAAGGAATGATATTATAAATGCTGTGGGCGATCCTGGAGACAAGAAAATACCAATCAAATGAATCGATGAAAAAATCAACGCTGTAATAACAATCCCCCACGATTTACCTAAACTTCGAACTAACCCTTTTTGTAAAAACCCTCGAAACAAAACTTCTTCGGTAGTACCAATAA
>JAUWNA010000071.1 GCA_030612905.1 Promethearchaeota archaeon | reverse complement strand
TCAGGATCAGAGGAAATCTCTATATAATTTTCATTTTCCTTATCTATTTTAAAGAAAACAAGCGCTCGAGGTACTAAAGTCGCCCCTTGAAAGAATTTACGCTTGTATTGACTTTCTGAAAGCGTATTTAAGAATTTTAGATCTTGTTCAGGTAAAATAATTTTTGCTCCCTTCTCGTCGAAGGCTAAACTAGAATAATTAGTAACACGTTGAAGTTCAAGAGAGTTATCGTAAATTTTAGTTTTAATAGGATATTTTTCGGAAATTGGAATTTCCGAATTATTTCCGATATATTTCGCTTTTAGACAGATATGCTCTACGTTAAAGAAATAATTGTTTGGAAAATCCCATATTTCAATCTTATTAAAAACTGAAAATGTGCGGAACTTATAGCAATGATCTCCGTTTAATATGCTCTTAGTAAGAACAAAGAATATGCCTCCTCCAATTTTTAAGAATGTTATAGGGATCGCGTAAAAGAAAATTGCCGCTAGTTCAATGTGGGTGATGTATTGACTTTGGGGTTTAATTCCTAAAGTTTCAGATAGCGTTCTAATCTTTATTTGGTACGCTTTATTGATAATGTCTTTATAAGTTAACCATGGAGGGTTTCCAATAACTAAGTCAAACGAATGATAAAGCTCCGATAAACTTACCTTTAGGTTTTCCTTATTCTGATCGGGAAAAAGAGAGTCTAAAATAAAAATATTTATTTTAGGGATTTTATCATTTTCTGCATTGTAATAATCGAAAAGTAACAATAATATATTTACCTTAGCTGTCAAGGTTGCTAATAGGTTAATATCAAAGCCGTATATATTTTCAATCGCATCAAATTTTACATTTTTTTTAACTTTGGAATTGAGGATTTTGATAATGATTTCTATTAAAAAACCACCAGACCCACACGAAGGATCTAAAGTCTTTACTCCCATTTCGTAAATATCATCAATCATTTTTTTAGCAAGTTCAGGTGGAGTATAGAATTCTCCTAATTTGTGCCTCGTTATAATAAAGAAAACTTGCTGATATAATTTTTGGAAGAGATCATGATAGGCAAAATGAGAATCTTTTAATAATGTGTATATCTGGTTAATAATATCTTTTTTGAGATTTGGACAAAAAAAATATTCTAATTCACTTAAGTTATGATCTTGATAAAAATTTTTAAGATTTTCTTTTCCTTGAGCGTTAAATTCTCTCACTACTAAAAGCTTTAGAATCAGTGCGAAGTAGGAATGTTTTAGAAAAAGAGAACGATCAATATCCTTTCCATAGATGTGTTTAAAAATCGATTTCCAAAGCCGATATTTCTTTTGGAACTCTAATTCGTCTAATTTCGTTTGTTTTTCAAGAAAATTAGTGATCTCTTTATAAATTTCAGAACCTATTCCAAATAGTTCAGAAATTTTTTCTGAATCAATTAATTTTACTTTTTCGTTCTCAACCATTCTCTATCAAGTATAAAATCCCAATCAAATTTATCTTCAGAATTAGCCTTGTTATCTATCTTTTGCTCTAAAAACGGAGTTTCAATTTTTTCCTTCTTTCGTAATTTTTTGCCTACTGTGTTTTCTGTCATCTCTAACTAAATTATTACACATTTCTGACTTAAAGATTAATATCTTCTAAAAATACTAATAAGTTAACTATAAATAATAAAATAAAATTTTTTATACTTACTTGCCGCGCATAAATGACGGGAGCATCAAGCTAAAAATTTCCGCTACTTTTCTCAGCTTAGCAGCTTCCTTAATTATAGTAATAATCAAAACCGATTTTTCAAGTTCTTCCTTAACTAATGAACCACCCGAATAAATAGCTTCTTCAGAATTGAAAACTAACAAATACCTAACGTTCGGATTGTTTATGATACTTACTCCAGGGGTTACTTTTAGGTCATCATATACTTCTTGAAAAGCTTTTGGAATACTACCTCTATCGTTAGTAATTATTAAAATTGGAATTCCTTTCTGCGTTAACTTCTTTACCTCATTAGCGTAGAGTTTATCGATTTTAGGCGATACAATATTCAACTGTTGTTTTGTCGAGGTAATTAGATTAATCAATCGCTCGTTAAGTATATTTTTGCCTTTAGGACCCCCTGAAGATTCCAAATTTATCATTCCTACTAGCGATAAAACTTTACTCTCTAAGTTTTGAACTTCTCTTTTAAGACGGTCGTTTTCAACCCTGAGTTCGATAATTCTATCAGACAAATCTATCAACTAATCTTTTATAATTTTAATTTTTAATATGAATAATTAAATATAATACTTTAACTTAATTTTTTCCACGGCTTTCCAAAAAGCATATAACTTGATATTGCTAAAGAACCTTTTAAATCGATGCTTTTAGTACTATCCGTAGCGGATAAATCTTTAAAGTTTTGTTCTACGAGTTTAGTCATTTTATTTGCCATACATGCTTGACGAGCTTTCAAGAGCGAAACTCCTTGGCTCCGATAACTAAACAAATTAACATAAAAATTTGCGATTATCTCTTTGGTTTCATCGTCAAAAATTGGATAATTTCTCGATATAATGCCTATGATTTTATCGTAATCAAAATGCTCTACAATTTTCCCGAAAGTTCTTGTAGCGTTTTTTAACTTCTTTCCTTCAACATCGTATATTTGAGAGTTAAAAAACAAGAAAGGACTCATATTAGATTTATTCCCTTGTATTGAATTATTAATATCGTTAAATGTAACAATTTCGTTATCGTTAGTCAGAAAAAAACTATCACGGGGATTCCATTTGGAGTAAAAGATATTTCCTACAAAATGGATTATATGGTTCGTTCCGTCAGCTATATGTGATAAAATATTCTCTCGAGTCGAGTTAGGGCCTGCCAAAACGGTAATTTGGCTTATCTCTTCTCGATTATTAAAGAATTCTGTAATGTAATTAAATTCATTTATTCCCGCTTCAAATGGAAATATTAGCTCTTTAGATTTAAGCTTTTCATTCCATCTAACGGGACCTGAATTATTAATGCTTTCTATTATAAGTACATTAAATTTCTTCTGGACCTTTAAACCTTCTTTATTTTCTTCAAGCTTACGACCAAAAGTTATCCCCCCTAATGGAGACTCTCCAATTATGTAACTAATGGAATATTTCAATAAGAAAAAGCTTTTATCGTAAATTAAATCGAAAGGAATGGTCATATCATCTAAAATAAAATAGATTTCTGGAGTAAAATTTAAAGCCTTTATCTCAAATTGTTTGAAAAAAGTTCTTATTTTATTAGGAAGAAAAACATATAA
The DNA here is from genome assembly GCA_030612905.1 of Promethearchaeota archaeon. GTDB lineage: Archaea > Asgardarchaeota > Lokiarchaeia > Sigyniarchaeales > SOKP01 > SOKP01. The sequence goes on along the minus strand of JAUWNA010000071.1, from coordinate 4,971 downwards.
CAATCGACCAAATTCATTTAATGTAAAGTCGTACTTTTTTTCTAGATTGTCAGAGAAAATATCGTTGTAAATTTCAAGAATATGAGCATCATTCCAATGTTCGTCAAATATTTTTCCTTCAACTATTTTATTTTCTTGCGAAATCATTCGAATAGATATTGACCCTTCAGAATTTATCCTAAATATCATTTGTTTTATTATAAAGCCTTCTTCAAATCCCATAAAAAAAAGATCTTCTTCTCCAAACGAATAAATATCTCTCTTAAATGATTCTGTTTCGTTAAATAGTAGATGTGGATCGGTGATCAATGCTCTTAAATTCTTATCTAAGTGAGGTAATATTTTTTGAGCGAGATTAAAATCATTTTCCTCGTATAAAGCACGATAGAACATCATTCTCCAGAAATCTTTCTGCTCTAACGAGAAGAATATTGACTTAAATTGCCATAAGAAATTACAAGTGTAAAAAAAATGATATAATTGAGCATTATTTTGAGGTATTTTCAGATGAGTGCTTAGTTTTTCAAGAGATTGCAATAGATATTTTTTCTCTTTCATTTCTACGAATTTTTTGGAAGCCTCAACCCACAATTCAATTAAAATATTATCGTATCCAAGGTCCGTTTGATACATGAACAGATCTTCCAAGAAATCATAGATATTAAAAGCTATTTCAAATCTATTCCTTGAAATTGCGAAATCTATGAATTTCCTAATATATGTAACTGCGTCACCGTAGGAATGAAATTCGCGAATTTTTGAAAATAAATTTTTAATGATAATGATTATCCAAGTGTATTCTCCAATATCGTTTAAATAATAGATTAATTCCTCTAACTCTACTAAAATGGTATTAAAATTTCTCTGATTTATAGAGATTTTGCTTAAATTACTAAATTCATTTTTTAAATATCCTGGAATCCGATTTACTAATATACTTTTCATATGTTTCACGAAATCTTCGGAATTATCTATGAGGTGATAATGTATATTAACATTTTCTATAAAAATATAAAGAAACAAAGCTCTTTTCCCAGGTTCTAGTTTAAATATTGTTCTGCCTAAAACTTCCATACTTAAATGAAAATATTCTTGTGGGATAACAGATTTTCTTAAATACATTAAAACTATTTGTAATTCAATCAGTTTAACATACTCCTTCCTTTCAGTCACTTTAACACAGAAAGAGTTTATGAATTTAGTAATACCCGTTTGAGATAACTCGTCCATTGTAATAAACGATTTCAATAAGTTGGTGACAAAATTATTGAAAAGATAGAAATCGTCTAATTTTGATAAAAACGAGAAAAATCTTTTGTAAGCGTCTAAATATCTAATTACATCTACTTCGGTCCCTTCGTCAGTTTTACGCGTCAAGGAATTGATGTATATCCACCAAGAATTTGATATTATCATGGTTAATTGATGCTTTTTCTGGATATCGAGCCAATCAGTTTTTTCTATCTCAAAATACAAATCGGTCAATAAGCGATCCGCCCATAAATGATTAGCTGATTTTAATAATCTTCTTCCTTGTATTATTCTTTGTTGAAAATCTTTTAAGAAATTTGTTTTTAATTTTAAGTTAATAGACATTGAAACCACTTACGCTAATTATTTTAATTTACTTTTTGAGAGCTCGTTTGATCTTCTTGTTCTTGATTAGGATCTGGAAGATTAGGGTTATTTAACCATCCTTTTTTTAATTGATTTTTTGAATAAAGAACTGAAGCCCCTATCCAGCCCATATTTTCCATTCCTGAGGCTGTTACCACATTTATTTTATTTTTTAGCTTTTCCGAGAAGTATTTCTGCAATTCTACGTTTAATCTTTCACTTAAACCAGGTATCAAGCTACTTCCTCCCGAGAGGATAACATTTGAAAGAAGTTCTTCCCAATTTTCTCTATCCCATGTCTTTATTACTTTAGAAATAGCCTCTGCTAAACTAATATAATCAACATGAATGATCTTCGGATCAAATAAAGGTTCTGATAGTAAAAACCGTTCTGAGTTTAATTTTAGCTTAGTACCATCTGGTAAATCTACTATCCGATCGTATTTGGTTAATCCTTCTTTTACTCTTTTTTTTTCTCCTGTAGGATCTAATATACATAAAGACAATCGATCTTTAATCTCTTTTGCGATTGCCTTATCTAGATAAATGTTTTTGCTAGCGCCGATTTTACTTAAAATTAAATTAAGAAGATAGCTAGTTAAATCTTTTCCGGTAATTGGAAACATATCACGCGCCATTATGTTCGTAAATCCATGAAAAATTGTGGAGATGTACGTATTAGATTCTCCGATATTAACGATAACGCCACTAGTTTTCTGTAAGGTGGATAAAATTGCCTGACTCTCTGATAAAAATAGAAGATAAGGGAAATTCAACAAGTTGAAGTAAATTTCTTGAAGCTTTGTTTTTTCTAACTCTGATTTGTAAAATGGAGTAATAATGATTATTGGTTGTTTAAACCGCAACTCTTCTGATATATTTAATTGTTGGTAATAATGATAAAAAAACTTTAAAAGAATGTTATAATTGTTTTCTTTTCTAAATTCGTGTATTTTTAAAATGCTCTTATATTTTAAGGCATCATGTCCTACTAAATGGGATTGATTTTTCGTATCTAAAAAAATATCTTCTAATCCATTAATAACATCAGACTTAAATAAGTAATCAGAAATATCGACATATACGCTAGGAGCAATAATGTCCGGAAAATCGTCTCCAGCCCATCCCATCCTAAAATTATTGCAACCTATATCGATAATTAATGGAAGTAATTGATCGTTATCTGACATATTTATAATATTTTAATTGTTTAATATCAAGCTGATCTTAAGTAAAACCTTTATGAGAAAGTTTGTTGTTGATGGATGTATTCATCCGATACTTTTTTTAATTGATATTCCTTCACTTGCAATTCTAATAATCCTAAAACCATTTTGAATTCACTGGACATAGATTCAATGTCTACACCTGCAATCTTTTCAACTTCCTCGCGTTTTATCTTAAATTGCTCCATATTGTATTGAATTTTATCGTATAAGTTATTTATCGTCGTAGATAAGTCTTCAGTGTTTTTCTTTGTTATCTTCCTCATTTTTCGAAGTATTGAAAGGATTGAAGATATGGAATTCTCCCACTGGTTGTATCTATCTACATAACCTACAAATACTTCTTCAAAAAAATCAGCTAATTTAACGTAAATATCGTCCTTCTTAGAGAATGAAGGCGTTTGAATGGTGCTAGGGGCTGTGGTAGGAACTTCCACCGTCGCTTCTTCTTTTTCTTCAGGAACTTTTGGAAGAGGTTTTCTCTCGGTAAGTGGAACTTCTTCGATCATGTAATCTTCTGCTATTTTCTTCTTGACTTCATAAGAAAGCTGAGGAGAAATCTTTTCTTCTTCCTTTGGAGAAATAAATCCTTTATCTTCAGTAAAGGCTTTAAGTAATCCTTGCAAGGTTGATTCTGTCTTTTTCGACGATTTTAAAACATTATCTAAAGTGTAGTTAGGAACTTTCTCTTCTATTTTTTTCTTCTCTTTTTTTTTTTTTTTTGGCATAAAACTTAAACATCAACTTTATAATTCTGAGATATATCTTATTCCAAAGATAGAAATTCTACTTTAAGCGCTTCTCCTTTTTCTTTTAAAATTTTTTCGAGTTCTTCTAAAGTAAAACTTGGACTTTCTGATATTACAGTCCATACAGCAGTTTTGTCTTTTTCAACTATAATGGCTTCACTATACATCATACTTATTTTTAATTCTCCGAAAGTGGTAGCTAATTTTGCTAACGCTCCAGGCGTATCTCCCATTGTAATTCTTAATTTAATAAGATTACTCTCATCACGTAAACCTATTGGAGATATTTTTATTTCTTTAGTTTCAGAGTCGCTAACCATCATTAATTGCGAATTTGTAGTAATTCCTAAGGACTTTCTTACGATTTGTGGAATAACTATTCTACCACGTTCGTCTATTGTAAGAATTTTTACTTCTTTCATTGGTTTGACACAAATTATGTATTTTTCTTATAGTTATTATTAAATTATAAGTATAAAAATTTTATAGAAAGTGAACAAAGAGAAAAAGGAATTAAAAATAAAATAGGAATTTTCTTAGTAGTATTATTCATCTCAAATTCGTTTGGAAAAACTATTTGATTAGAATTTAATGATATAATACTAAAAAAATAAAAAGATTTCTTTCTTTTCAATTATTCTTTATGGGCTTTCATTTTTATGGTCAGATCTCGAGCACGTTTTGAATACCAAATTAATAATTCGCCCGCATCTGCTGGTTCGAAATATTCGCCACCACATAAATGGGATGCCCGAGTCATTAACTCCCGATCTGGGTTCCCTAAACCGACGATATATAATATAACATTAGGCATCTCGGCGAACAGTTTTATTGATTTTAGGAAGTCTTCAGGATCCGTTGGTACTCCATCAGTTAATAACACAATCATAGTAGGCTGTGGATTTCCTTGACTCATTTTATCGAATTCGGTTAAAACTTGGTGGGCTTTTACCATTGCTTGGCCCATATTGGTACTTTGGCCATACGCATTTCCTATACGATCAACCACCATTCTTGCCGCATCCTCTAAGACTCCTTTCTTTCCGCTTGCTGAGTCCATATAAAAATTATTACCGAAGGGGAGCAATTGAGCTTCATCTGCAAAGCGAATTATTGACACCTTTTCGCCAAAACCGCGTCCAACTTTCTCACTTAAGAAAAGAACTGCTGCAAAAGCTGCAGAAATTCTCCGAGGTACATTAACACCTTCTTTGAAATGCTTTAAAAACTCTTGAATTTCTCGCGATTCCATTGCTGCTTTAATCCCCTCAATTGCGGGAGCAATGTTTTTGATAAGTACATCTCTTGCCATCATCGACCGGCTAATATCAATGATCAATATGGCATTGAATGGGACTAAGCCCGTAGGACTCAAATTT